>JAATGT010000011.1 GCA_015654525.1 Bacteroidales bacterium | reverse complement strand
TATCGTCTACATTTTCAAGGAAACAAAAGCTAAGTTTTTATTTTATAAAAACTTTTGTGGTACTTTTGTGCCTTTTTGTGGTTTTATCTTTTGATAAGGTAAATAAAGGATAATCATACAATGTAATTATCAAATTAACCTTACATATTCTGTAAAATCTGTGTATTCTGTGTGCCTAACTAAACGATATTGAATAATGAATAAGCTGTTTTTTTGACCAATAGTTGGATAAACAGCCTTGTAACTTGTAACTATTTACTCGTAACTATTTCTATGATGGCTTTTTCTGCCAATGTTTCGGCTGTGAGCTTGTACAATTCATCCAGAAAGTTGAGTTGCATGCTTCCGGGTCCTTCCGATTTGCGGGCAGCTATTTCGCCTGTAACTCCCATGGCGGCCATGGCATGTGTTGCGGCTTCCAGATAGTTTGGATTTATGGCTGCAAAGGCACCAACAAGGGCGCTGGCGGTGCAACCCATTCCGGTAACCCGGGGCATTAATAACGATCCGTTTTTTACGCAGTGAACTGTTGTTCCGTCGGTGATGAAATCATCGGGACCGCTGATAACCACAACGGCTCCGGTTTGGAGTGCTAATTGTTTGGCTGCTTCTATGGCCAAATTGGAAGATGTTGTACTGTCAACGCCTTTGGTGCTGATATTTTCTTTGGCAAGACACATGATTTCGGATGCGTTTCCACGAATAATGCTAGGACTGCAAATTTTGACGATGGTATCTGCAATTTGATTGCGATAGGGTGTGGCACCTACGCCTACGGGATCGAATACGACGGGAATGCCTTTTTTACGGGCTGCGCTTCCTGCCATCAGCATGGCATCCACCCATTTTTTGCTAAGAGTTCCCATGTTTATGACTAATGCCGATGCGATGTTCACCATATCGGTAACTTCTTCTATGGCATGTGCCATGACGGGCGATGCTCCGATAGATAACAGGGCGTTGGCCGTATTATTCATCACTACATAGTTGGTAATATTATGTACCAACGGTGCTTTTTCACGGATAGCGTTTAAGTCGGTTGCTAAGTTGTTTTTGTTTATCATAATCTTATTTTTTGTATAGCTGTTTTGTTTTATTTTGTGAACTTCAAAAACAATTTTACCACAAAAGTCACAAAAGACACACAAAAGCCAGTGAAGAAAATTTTGAGTAATTTATTACATAAATTTTCAAGGAAACAAAAGCAAGAGGCTGTCTCAAAAATTTTTTAGAACGCAAATGACGCAATCTTATCAAATTGGAATTCAAAAAATAACATTCTACTTTACAAATCTTATTTGCGAAAATTTGTGTTGTTTGCGTTATTTACGTGCTTTTGATACAGCTACTTTTGTTTATTTTGTGGTGTTGTTTTTATCGAGTAAAATTTAAAGTAAATACAATGTCCCGAATCGCAGATTGTTCTGCAAATGCAAGGTACTTAATACAAAAAGGAATGTAATACAATGTATAAACGAAAGAAGAGAAGCTATGAACAAATTCCTACGACGGCATTATCCGCATCAGGTTCATAGGGTATAATCTCAGCCTGAAAGTAAGGCACCCCTTTTGATGAGGCAAAGATATACTTTAATTTTTAAAGAAACGGACTCTCCCGATTTTTTAAATAGAATTCAATATCGTTTAGATAAGGATTCGCACACAGAATACACGGATCAGACGAAAAAACAGAATAGAAATTTCATTTGAAATGCATATTATGAAAATACAATAATCAAATCAACTTTACATATTCTGTAAAATCTGTGTATTCTGTGTGCCTAACTAAACGACATTGAAATAGAATTTACGTTTGCCAACAATAAACGGATTTTGTGATCTGAGATCGTGCTTTCGGTACTATCAAATTGGAATGCAGTTTCTCTTTTTTTAAACTATTATAGCCTGTTATTGTTAGATTGCTATTCAATAAAATCAAATCAAACAAAAAATGTACAGTATATTACTTTCCGCTCACTCCGTTGTCCGTTGGTTTATTCTCGTAGTATTTATTTACGCCACTATCCGTGCTTTTTACGGTTGGTTGAAGAAGAAGGAGTTCAACAAAACCGATAAGCGTGTTTTGTTAGTTAGTTCATCATTGGCTCATCTGCAATTGTTGATAGGGGTGTGGTTGTATTTTGTTAGTCCGGTTGTCAGCTTTTTTCTCAACAACTTTCATGTGGCGGTCAAAATAAAAGAGTTCCGCTTTTTTGGTATGGAGCATGCTCTGATTATGCTGATAGCAATTATATTTATCACCATCGGGTCATCGGTAGCCAAAAGAAAGAAAACCGACATTGCTAAATTCAAAACCATAGCCATTTGGTATGCATTGGCACTGATTCTTATAGTGGGGGCTATTCCTTATCGTTGATTATTGTAGAGACAACGCATGCGTTGTCCCTACATAATACGCATGTTTTTATAATCCGTTTTCCATTTCCTTATTTTCGTTTTCTTCTTTCGCTTTGCGTAGTTCTTCTTCTCTCTCTTCATTATATTTTTCCGTAAGTTTTTCGCTGTATTCTTTATACGGCAAGTTCAGATCTTCTGCCTCAAATCCATATTCAATAAATTCGTCGTAATGTTCAAAATCTATCCGATAATTGGTGTATTCATCATGTAGAAATGCCCGAAACATGACCCATCCGTCGGCATCCAGCTCTTTTACCTCTGTATAGTATTTAAACGTGAGGTTTTGAAGCAATTCGGAAAATTCAAAAAGTGGTTTTTCTCTGAATGCAAATGTTTCTTCGGCTTTCTGCCGGCTTTCCTCTATCATTGATTGTCGTTGTTCGTCAGTCAGCCAGTCGAACTGATCCCAAAATGATGGATCCACGTATCTTGGTTTCCGGTATGCCGGATAACTGATGGCCCATTTGTCCAGTTCGGGATATGTCTCGCGTAGATCTTTTCCGGTTTTCCATTCTTCAACCATGGTGCGCAGAAACAAGATAAATTCATGTCCCACCCAATCTATCCGGCTTTCTATTCTTTCCAGTAGTTCCGGTCGGCATTCGGCAGCAATGTGCGGATAGTGCCGGTATACCATTTCGTGAATCGGCTTTTTCAAATCTTTTTTAAACGGTACATACACCGAATGATAAAACAGTTCAACATCCAGCGGTAATCCGGGGGCAGGTTTGTTTCGCCAATCAAAATACCGCAGGTTATCGTCGTACCATATCTCTGCTTCCGAATATCCTAAATCGTCATCATCATCGTCTTCAAACATAGCTTTATATTTTAAAAGTAAAACTTGTTTTGTTTTTTTTATTGTAGAGACAACGCATGCGTTGTCTCTACAGCATGCGTTGTCTTTACGATAAAATGTTCTATCATACATTATAAATTCAACAACCATGCATTTTCCGGGGACAGATCTACGTCTTGCAGCAACTTTTTCTCCAAATCTCCATAACTCATTTCGGAATTTTTTATCATAACGCCTTCTTCTAACGCGGCCATCAACACACAGCAGCGCTTCATGTACACCAGAAATACATGACCGAGCGAAATGCCTATCAGTTGCCACCCTTTTGCATCCAGATTGTTTAGCTGTTCCTCAAAATAACGGAACAGCACTTTCTGAATTACATTCAAAAACTCTTTTTTTTCGTTATTGATGGTGTGGCTTGATTTTGTTTTTGCCATCTCTTCCGGCGGCAGATCTTTCGATTCGTCCAGCGGAGTTGCAAAAAATGAAACCAGATTCTGAAATTGTTCCTCACTTTCGATATAAGGCGTATTATCATTTTCCAAATCAATCAGAAGGCTATTTACGTTTCTCACTATGGTGTCCGCTAGGTCGTCAGACACCTGCGATACCAGTTTTCTCAAATTTGGAACACGGCTATTCTTAAACTCCGGATATTTCGTATATGTCAATTCTTCAAATGCCGCTATCAAATCGTCGCAAGCCGGGAAAATGACATATAGAACTCTATATGCTTGTTGTAAATTCCGGTTTATATTTTCACGAATATCTTGCGGAGCTTCATCACTCAACTGACTAAACAAAAACTTTAGCTCCAGATAATTTTTCTCAATTTCGTCCTTGCTTTTTCTAATAGAATCAACCTTGTTTTCTTTGAAGTTGTTTTGACTTTTGTATATATTTTTCCTTTGGCAATTTCATGTTTTTCATATCGAGCCCATACTGAAATATAATTGCATCCTTAAATTATAATTATCTTTTCCTATGCGATAGAATGAGGAGAGAGCAGAGAACAACCTGCTAGACTATCTGAACCACGATTCTATCAGATTAAATGATTTATCAGAACATCTGTTTCTTTCTGATTCATCTGCTTAATCCAGGTTCAGACAATCTCCTTACTTGCCACGCGAATTGCATCGTGTGGCAATAACATTAAATCAACACAATATCCAATAAACTTTTTTCTGCATAATCAATTGTTGGGAAATTGTAGAGACAACGCATGCGTTGTCTCTACATGTGTGGTGAAATAAACCATCTCTTGCAATAAATCACCCCTTCACCATCTTCACATCCAGATCATACGGTTCATCGCCTGTAATAATGATGGAAAGTGTTTGGGTAAGGTAGCCCAGTTTTACCACCGTTACCGTATAAATACCCGGGGTTATGGTTTTAATCTGAAATCCACCTTTTTCGGCCGATTGTTTTACTATAGGGGCGGTTGTATCGTCCTTAAGTGTAAAAGTTACGGTAGCGTTTGGTACGCCTGCGCCTGTTTCTGCATCGGTTACCTTGGCAATTAAATCTACCACATCCTTTGGAACTTCCACTTTACGGGTTGTTTTGTAATCTTTATAGAATAACGGTTCGGTGTCGTGTACAATTTCTACCTGTTTGTCCAGACTAGCTACAATTGCATCGGCAGTTTTATAATTTCCGGCTATTACTGCAGTCAGATTTGTTTGCTCACGCTCCTTTGCATCTAATTGCGGACTGGAAGTGTCGTACAGTGTAATATCATTCTGCAATGCTTTTTGAGTTTCAGCAGTCAACTCATAGGGCTCTAATTCGGTCAGATACAGATTCACTTTTTCGTATAAACTCTTCGCTGTTTGTACCAGTTCTACATCTTTCAGATTCGACAAATACGTTTCGGTGTATTTGGTATCTTTCAGCAAGGCTTTGTCTTTTTTGAAATCAGCATAAGCCTGCATTTTACGCGAAGTACTCATTATGCTTTTTATCAGATTAGTACGCAACTCGTTGATAATTTGCTTGATTTCATTGGCAGTTTTCTTTTTCAACAAATCATTAGCCTGAATTTCAGCAATAGCATTATCCAGCGCGGTTAGTAACTCATTAGCATTAGGCAATTTTGCTAATATAACCGGATTGGCTCTTAGCAATATACGCAATGCGATGTACATTCTTAGTTTTTCTACTTGTAATGTTGTCATTTTAAAACGTATTAAATTGTTAGTATTATAAATGAGCAGAAAAACCGAACTTTTCTTTTTATATTCCGCTTTTCTGTTTGATGTTTAAGTAATAGATAATATTTAATGATCTGTTTCCCCAAATTAAAATTCAGATAAACAATCTCGTAACTCGTAACTTGTAACTATTTAGCTTTGTAGACGATTATTATTTTGTTTTAGATGAAAAAAATAATGTCTCAGATTGTTTTTTTTAGTCTGCAGATGAAAATAATTACTCTGCAGATTGGTTTTATACCGTTTTAGTTTGGTTCAATTGCTTCTCAGATTGAAAAAATTGCTCCTCAGATTGATTTTTTGCTTCTCAGATTCTTAATATTTCATTTTAGATTGAAGAAATTGCTTCTCAGATCGATTTTTTGCTTCTCAGATTCTTAATTTTCCATTTTAGATTGAAAAAATCACTTCTCAGATTACTTTTTTTTCTGTTTAGATGCTTTTTTTCAGTCCTCAGATTCACTTTAGAACTCCTCAGATTGCTCTCCTGACTCTGCAACGGGATTTGACAATGCCTGTGTAGGTCGTTACGTACCAGCAGTTCAATTTGTTTTAGTATGTGTATTTATTGTGAATGGTTTTCCGGCGAAAGGCAGCCGCATAGAGTAGCGGCACAAGGAAAACGAAGCGCAGAATGTGCGCATTGGGTGGTCTGTTGTCTCAACAGGTAGATTTTTTCAGCCCACAGTTTGTTGGAGCATGACGTAAGGTAAACATTCATATTGGTATTATTTCAGATTCTACATGATAGACAGTCAGTCTATAAATTTTCAATCAAAATACTCCCCGGCTCAGATCAACAGCTATAAATGAGTTGCAAATATATGTACTATTATTTTAATTTACAATAGTTATGATACTTGTTTCACAGCATTTTATTCAGATATTATTGAATTTTGATTGGAATAGTTACAGTTTGTTATTTTAATCAATTAATTAACTGGATTTTATATGTAAAGTTAAATGTTTTGTACGATTAAAGATTTAACTGTTTTGTTGCGAATATTGATAGATGAATATTGAGATGATTGATAATAGCTTTGTTATGTAGACAGGGCTAAGGATGTTTTGTGCATTTAGCCGTAAAATGCAGATTTTTGGTTCTGCATCTTTAGGATGGGCGATGGAAGATGGGGTAGGAGGGGTTTTGTTTAGAAAAACGATTATTTTTTATTTTACCTAAGCAAAAGAAAACACCACAAAAGGCACAAAAGTCACACAAAAGTTTTTATGAAATAAAAACTTAGCTTTTGT
>JAATGT010000148.1 GCA_015654525.1 Bacteroidales bacterium | reverse complement strand
TAATTCGAAGTTAAATGCTATGGTTGATTTTGAAAATATAAACCTGAGTTTTATTCGTCATTTTCCTTTTGCAACAGTCAGAATAGAAAATTTACGTATCGTAGGTGTAGGCGAATTCAAAAAAGACACTTTGTTGTCTAGTAAAGATATAGACTTAGTCTTGAATGTCAGTAGTCTGTTTTCAGATAAAGGATATGAAATACGAAAATTTCAATTTAGTAATACAAAGGTGCTGGCTCATGTCTTGCCCAATGGTAAAGTCAACTGGGATGTGATGAAGAAAGATTCCACTCAGAAAAAGGATACTGCAGCTATGAGCTTTAAAATGAAGTTGAAAAATTTTGAAATCAATCATGCTGATATCATCTATTGGGATGAGCAGGGAAATCAGAAAGCGGTTATACGAAATTTGAATCACAGTACCTCAGGCAATTTTACAGCCGACAGCTCGATGCTGAAAACAAAAACCACTATTGATTCACTCGATTATTGGATGTCCGGTGTAAAATACATGTCGAAGGCTAATATTGAGTTAAAAGCTAATATCGATGCTAATCTGAATAAAATGATTTTTAAGTTTAGTGAAAACTCAACACGGATTAATGCTATTCAATTCTCGTTTGCGGGTTGGTTGAAAATGCTTGATGGTGGTTATGACATGGATTTGACTCTGAATGCTCAAAAGGTTGATTTTAAGTCTATTTTGTCATTGATTCCGGCGGTATATGCCAATTCGTTTGATGGGGTGAAAGCGGGCGGGGCTGTGAGCATGACCGGATTTATGAAAGGGAAAATGGTTGGCGATAACTATCCTGCTTTTAATTTTAAGTTAGTAGCTACTAATGGGTGGTTTCAATACCCAAAGTTGCCAAAGTCGGTTCATAATATCAACATTTCGGCCCTGATTACCAATCCTGGAAAAACACTGGACGCCACGGTTGTTGATATCTCAAAATTTGCTTTTACGCTGGCTGGAAATCCATTCTCAGCTCAGATACATGTGGCTTATCCGGTGTCCGATCCGGAGCTGCTGATGAAGGCTGTTGGAAAAATTGATTTGGGAAACATCAAAGACATTTATCCGCTCGAAGCCGGAACGCAATTGAATGGCGTATTTGATATGAACCTTGATTTAGGAGGTCGGATGTCCTATTACGACAAAAATGAATACGATAAATTTAAATTTGGTGGAAAAATGAATATCACTAATATGATATTAAAAATGAAATCATTGCCACAAAATGTTTCTATCGCTAAAGCTAATTTGGTTTTCAACAACCGTTATGCCGACTTGTCCACTTTGCAAATGAAAATAGGAAGGAACGATTTGACTATGTCCGGAAAGCTTGAAAACTTTGTGGCTTATGCTTTGCACGACAAAACGCTGAAAGGATCGCTAAATATGCAGTCAAACTACTTTAACGTAAGCGATTTTATGACCAGCGATGCAAAGGCTAAAACTGCCGACACCGCAAAACTGAAGCTTATCCAAATCCCTAAAAATATTGATTTCACGATGCAGGCTAATTTTAAAAAGTTGGACTATAGTAAAATGAGCTTTGCAAACGCCAAAGGAACGTTGATTGTGACTAACGGTGATATGAAGATTCAAAACATGGGGTTGCAGGCATTTGGTGGGAGTTTGTTGGTGAATGGATTGTATAGTACTGCCGACTTGAAAAAACCAAACGTCAAATTTGATTTAGCATTGACAGATGTCACATTTAGCGAAGTATTTAAACAGGTTGAAACATTTCAAAAATTTGCTCCTGTTTTTGAGAAGGCAACAGGTAAATTTTCTTCAAAATTATCTTTCAGCTCGCTGTTGCAAAATGATATGATGCCTAACTTGGCTACACTGATTGGTAACGGTTCGCTTAGCACTAAATCGTTAGGCTTAAGTAATGTTCCGGTTCTTACAGCTTTGGCTTCTAAATTGAAACGCTCGGAATTAAATAATACGACGATAAAAGATTTGAACCTTAATTTTGATATTAAAGACGGTAAAATCAATACTAAACCTTTTGATGTGGCTGTTGGAAATATAAAAATGAAGCTTGGTGGTTCTACCGGTTTGGATAAATCTATTGCTTATGCTGGCACGGTACAGTTACCTGATCAATTTAACTTGGGAAAACTATCGAATCTAGATTTAAAAATAGGCGGCACATTCTCAAAACCTAAAATTCAGGTGGATATGATGAGTCTGCTCAATACTGTTCTGGGCGACGCTAAGGCAAAAGCTGTTAGTGGAGTAAATAAGCAAATGGACTCGGCAAGACCTAAAGCCATAAAGGCAGCTCAGGAGCAGGCAGACCAAATAAGAGCAGAAGCAAAACGGTTGGGTGATGAGATTTTGGCTAATGCAAAAACTCAAAGTGATCAATTAGTTGCAAAAGCGTCCAATCCCATAACTAAGGCTGTTGCTCAAAAAGCGGCACAAAAATTGATGAATGAGGCTCAGAAAAAGGCTGACGATTTGAACACTAAAGCTGATACAAAGGCAAATGATTTAGTGCAAAAGGCTACCGATGCTAAGCTGTAATTTATAACTTACAATAATTTTCAGGATGAAGTTTAAGTTGATTTTTCTCTCTTTCTTTTTTTGTATATCACTTTCCGCCAAACTAACGAATGAAGGTGAAGTGTTATTTAATTCTAAACAATATAGCAAAGCACGTACGGTTTATGCTGCTTTGTTGAAACAGCGCCCCAATAATGCTCTTTATCATTTTCGCTACGCCCGATGCTGTTATGAATTAAAAGACTTAGAGGATGCTATCGTTCATTTTGAAGTTGCTGGAAGTAAGTTTCCTGCCCGCAATTTATATTTAGGGGAACTGTATTTTGATACTTATCGTTTTGATCAATCTGCAGCTGCTTATCAGACTTATATATCCACTTTAAAACCCGATGATAGTAAAATTAGTGAATATCAACTAAAGCTTAAACGTGCTGAAAATGCAGCTCGTTTAATGATTCGAATTGAAGACATAGTTATCGTTGATAGTGTGGTGGTCGACAAAAGTGATTTTATTCATTATTATAAGTTTAGTTCGGAATTAGGGTCGATAAGTCAGGAATCACTCAAGTTGTCAGCACGACATGTTGTTGATAAAATAAAATATATTACCCAGCGGCAGGATCGGGTTTATTATTCGGACTCTATTCATGGACAGATGGATATTTTTAGTTCTTATAAATTATTGGATGGCTGGTCGGCGCCAACGCCACTTTCATCTCTTATAAATACAAAGGCGAATGAGAATTATCCATTTTTATTACTTGATGGAGTTACTGTTTATTTTGCTTCGGATGGAGAAAACTCTATAGGAGGGTATGATTTGTTTATAACCAGATATAATCCATCTACCGATACTTATCTTACTCCCGAAAATATTGGTTTCCCGTTTAATTCACCGGCGAATGATTATATGATGGTAATCGATGAACAACGCCAGTTAGGGTGGTTTGCTACCGATCGTAATCAGCCGGCCGGCAAAGTTATGATTTATACTTTTAAGCCTAATCAAGCAAAAGTAATTGTCCGTTCGGAAGATAAAGACTATTTACGACGTGCTGCTCAATTAAAGACTTATCGTAAAGGATTGGAGATTGTTGCTGATACAACTCTTACGTTAAAGGAACAAACACAAAAAATGAAAAATCAGATTGAGTTTGTGATAAATGATTCAATTGTTTATACTGACGTAAAAAACTTTAAAAGTGAGGAGGCTCTTAAATTATGGAATGAATTGCATGCTCTTTCGGTCAATTTAAATGCCAAAACATCAGAATTAAAAACTTTGCGTGCGGGCTATGATCAAATACAGAATGACGAAGAAAAAGCGTCAACAACAGCAACAATTCGACAACTGGAAACTGAAAATATTGATTTAAAGAAACAGGTACAACTTAAAACAATGCAAATACGTAATGAGGAAAACAAGTTTCTTCGAAATTTCAAATAGTTTTTTATTTTTTAACCCTGTATTTGTTGAAGGAAGCATGAACTATTTTTAATGTAGATTTGTTTCCTAATTACACACTTAAGTCATAATAATATGGAAACTAATAATCATTCTTTGCATGGAATTAAAGAATCTTTTTCCGCCGGTTCCAGATATTTTAAGCAAGATTTCCCAACAGGTGAGAAGATCGAAGGATCATGTAAAAACACTCTTTGTCAATGTGGAAAAAGCAAAAATAAACCTTTTTGTGATGAATCGCATGCAAAATGTTTTCTTGATACGAATAGCCCATGGTTTTGAAAAAAGTAAAAAACCATAAAGAAATAAAACAAGCAGATGGAAATTTTTTCTATCTGCTTGTTTTTTAGTGTGTTGAAATTATAATTATAATCGATTAACGTTATTTCCGATTATTTGTACTGGAACTCTCGTTTTTAGAGTTAATTTTGTGAACTTAAAAACAGATAATGGATAAATTGCGATTTCAAAGTTTTGGAAGCGGTAGTAGTGGAAATTGCTATTTTATAGGCAATGCTTCAAATGGTTTATTAATTGATGCTGGCATAGGAGTCCGTTCGATTCGTAAATGTTTACGAAATATCGGGCTTGATTTTGAAAATATCTGGGGCGTATTTGTTACTCACGATCATGCAGATCATATAAAAGCTGTTGGGTCAATAGGTGAAAAGCATCTTGTACCCATTTATTCAACCCGTAAGGTTCATGAGGGAATCCATCGAAGCTATTGTGTTACTGAAAAGTTATATTCAAGCAAAAAATATATTGAAAAAGAAGAAACAGTACAAGTTGGTGAATTTAAAGTTACTGCTTTCCCTGTTTCACACGATGCAACAGATAATGTTGGATACACTATTGAGTATAGAGATCAGCGATTTACCTTTGCAACTGACTTAGGATTTGTAGGTGCTGAAGCTTCTGCTCATTTAGAAACTGCGGATTATATGGTGTTGGAAGCAAATTATGATTTGCAAATGTTGCAACAAGGTTCATATCCGATACATTTGAAGAATAGAATTATAGCTAAAACGGGGCATTTAAGTAATGATCAGGCCGGTGCTTTTCTTGCTCAAAAATATAATGAGCGAATTAAATACATTTTCTTGTGTCATTTAAGTAGAGAAAATAATTTACCCGAGTTAGCTTATACAACTATTCAAAATTACCTTGAAGAAAAACAGGTTATAGTTGGGCAAGATGTTCAATTAGTCACTTTAGATAGATTAAATCCATCGGAGTTGTATGTGTTTTAGATAGTTTAAATACTTCCGTTAAAACATAAAACTTAAAATGTAAAACGGTCAAATAAAGTTTGTATGTCATCAAATTTGGTAATTATTCCTACTTACAATGAGAAGGAAAATATTGAAAATATAGTTCGTGCTGTTTTAAGTCAGCCGATTCATTATCACATTCTTATAATTGAAGATGGATCCCCTGATGGTACGTCTTTGATAGTAAAAGCATTGCAGGCAGAATTTTCAACCAGTTTATTCATGCTTGAACGGAACGGAAAGCTTGGTTTGGGCACAGCTTATATTGCCGGATTTAAATGGGCATTAGAACATGACTACGAATATATTTTTGAGATGGATGCTGATTTTTCTCATAATCCCACAGATTTGAATCGTTTGTACGATGCTTGTGCTAATCAGGGTGCAGATGTAGCAATTGGTTCACGATATGTTACCGGAGTAAATGTTGTAAACTGGCCGATAGGACGGGTGCTGATGTCTTATTTTGCTTCGAAATATGTTCGTTTTGTACTTGGAGTCCGTATTGCCGATACAACAGCCGGTTTTAAATGTTATCGCCGGGAAGTTTTGGAAACTATAGAATTGGATAAAATTCGGTTTAAAGGTTATGCTTTTCAGGTAGAAATGAAGTACACTGCTTTCGAATGTGGATTTATACTGAAAGAGGTTCCCGTGATTTTTATAAATCGTGTATTGGGAGTTTCAAAAATGAATGGTGGCATATTTGGAGAGGCGTTTTTTGGTGTAATGGAGTTGAAAATTAATAGTTGGTTTCGTAAATTCCCACAGAAAAAAACTAATTTAATGTTTACAAAATGAACTCTATTCAGCTTATAAGGAATGCAACTATTGTGAATGAAGGTCGAACTTTTGTTGGATCGGTTCAGATTGTAGGCAAGCAAATAAAGGCTATTTATGAGGATGGTGATATAATTGAAATTGCTCAGCCTTATATAGAGATTGATGCGACAGGTTTATTGCTTTTGCCCGGAGTTATAGACGATCAGGTTCATTTCCGCGATCCGGGATTGACTCATAAAGGTGATTTGTATACCGAAACAAAAGCGGCTGTTGCTGGTGGTGTAACTTCCTTTTTTGAAATGCCCAACACGCGTCCTCAGGCTACTACCATTGATATTTTAGAGGAAAAATATAATGCAGCTTCACAAAAATCGTTTGCAAACTATTCTTTTTTAATGGGAGTAACAAACGATAATTTAGATGAACTCAAGAAACTTAACCCGCGTAATGTAGCTGGAGTAAAAATATTCATGGGTTCTTCTACAGGTAATATGTTGGTAGATAACAAAAATTCTTTAAATCGCGTTTTTGCCGAAATTCCACTGTTGATTGTTACGCATTGCGAAGATGAAGCGACAATCCAGCATAATATTCAATGTTACAAACGATTGTTCGGTGATGATATTCCTGTTGAATACCATCCTTTAATCCGAAGTGTTGAGGCGTGTTATAAGTCATCATCCTATGCAGTGGAGCTGGCTACAAAATATAATTCAAGATTACACGTTTTCCATTTATCATCGGCTAAAGAGATGTCTTTATTCTCGTCAAATGTACCGCTAGTAGAGAAGCGAATAACTGCTGAAGTTTGTGTACATCATTTGTGGTTCTCTGATGCAGATTATGCAAAATATGGCAACCGGATAAAATGGAATCCGGCTATAAAGTCGGAATCTGATCGTTTGGCTTTGATCAATGCCGTGAATTCAAATAAAATAGATGTTATTGCTACTGACCATGCCCCACATTTGTTATCAGAGAAAGAAGGATCCTGTTTGACTGCAGCTTCGGGAGGCCCGTTAGTTCAGCATTCGTTGGTTGCTATGTTGCAAATGGTAAAGCAAGGGGCTTTCAGTTTGGAAAAAGTTGTGGAAAAAATGTGCCATGCACCAGCTGAACTATTTCGTATAGAAAAGCGTGGATTTATTCGTCCCGAATATTATGCTGATTTGGTACTTGTTGATCTAAATCGTCCCTGGGTTGTTGATACCGATAATATTCTATATAAATGTGGTTGGTCTCCGTTTGAAGGCATTCGTTTTGATGCTTCGGTTCTGCAGACTTGGGTAAATGGTAATTTGATTTACGATAATGGTCAATTCAATGAATCGATACAAGGAGATAGATTATTGTTTGATTGCTAGTTAATGAAAATAGAAAGTTATGAAAAATAAATTATTGATATTTTCTACTTTAGTGCTAGTCTTAATTATCGCTCTTCTAGGTGTCTATTTTTTGTCCAATAAACAGTCTAAATACATTCATAATGAAGGAGAGATTCAAGGTACTACCTATTCGATTACTTATCTGCAACCTGATGGCATTGATTTGCAGGAAAAAATAGAAAAACGTCTACATGAATTCGATTTATCTCTTTCAACTTATGTTCCACAATCAATAATTTCCCGAATCAATAAAAATGATTCAACGGTGCGTACGGATTTTGATTTTGAAGAAATGTTTAGGGTTGCCAAAGATGTTTCAGAACATACAAATGGTGCATTTGATATTACTGTCGGACCGCTGGTTAAAGCTTGGGGTTTTGGATTTGGAAGTGCGAATCGCCATAAAATACCAAATGTTAAAGAGCTTTTGCCTCATGTTGGGTATCATAAAATAAAAATAGAGAACCATAGACTTTTAAAAGATGATCCTCAGATTTTAATTGATGCGAATGCTCTGGCGCAGGGACAATCTTCAGATGTTATAGGAAGGCTGTTGGAAAATAACGGATGTAAAAACTACATGGTTGAAATAGGTGGAGAAGTTGTTTGTAAAGGAATGAACGCTAAGGGTGAAAAGTGGAAGATAGGTATTGATAAGCCTGTTGATGATTCTACCAACATGATAAATGAAATACAAGCTATAGCGTCAATAAGTAATTTGGCTATTACAACTTCGGGCAATTATCGTAAATTTTATTACTTGAATGGTAAGAAATATGCACACGAGATTGACCCGAAAACAGGTTATCCTGTAGTCCATAATTTGCTGAGTGCTACGGTTGTTGCACCAACATGTATTCAGGCTGATGCCTATGCAACTGCATTTATGGTGATTGGTGTTGATAGTAGTTTGAAAGTATGTAAGAAAATTCCGAATTTAGAATGTTATTTGATTTATACCGATAAAAGAGGCAAAAATCAAATCGTATATACAGATGGTTTTAAAAAATTCTTTGCTAAATAATTTAAACAAAGAACATAAAAACAGCTGCTTTCATTAAATAGAATCATTTTATTTTTTTATTCCCGATTAAATAACTATTTTTGCACTCCAAAATTTCTTATGAAAAAGAACTCATTTTTCTTTTTAATCGCATTTTTATCTCTGGTTTCTTGTAGTAATTATCAAAAGTTGCTTAAATCGGATGATGCAGAGTTGAAATATACTAAAGCTGTTGAATATTTTGACAAAGGCGATTTTATGCGTGCGTCAACCTTATTTGATGCGATTGCAACTTATTACAAAGGTACTGATCGCTCTGAAACTGTTTTGAACTATATGGCAAGATCGTATATGGGTCAAAAAGATTATTATTCTGCAAGTGAATACTACAAAACATATGTAAAAACTTATCCAAAAGGAAAGTATGTTGTAGAGTCGAAGTACATGATAGGATATTGTTATTATCTGGATTCTCCAGATGCAAGACTTGATCAGTCGGAAACTATAAAAGCAGTAGCTGCATTTCAAGAATTTCTTGACATTTATCCAGAAAGTGACCGAGTAAAGGATGCTAACAAATTGTTGGATGAATTGAACAATAAGCTGGCTTATAAATCTTATTTGAATGCAAAATTGTATTACGATTTGGGTAACTATATGGGAAATAACTACGAATCATCTGTGATTGCTTCTCAAAATGCTTTAAAAAAGTTTCCGTCTACCTCATATAGGGAAGAGTTTTTAATGCTTATGCTCAATTCAAAACATGAAATGGCAGCTCAAAGTTTGGAAGAAAAGAAGGCTGACCGCTATCGGGGTACAATAGATGAGTGTTATAACTATATCAATGAATTTCCAACAGGGAAATACCGCAAAGTGGTGGATAAGATTTTGAATGAATCGAAGAAAATTGTGAAAGAATAAAATAAATAGTATTATGGACTATAAAAAAGTAAATGCACCAACGAATACCATTTCAAGAGATATGAACTCTATGAGTGCGAATATCGGAAATGTTTATGAAACGGTGAAAGTTATTGGTAAACGTGCTAATCAGATTAGCGTGGAAATTAAGTCTGAACTCGATAAAAAGTTACAGGAGTTTGCGTCGTTTAACGAGAATATCGAAGAGGTTTTTGAAAACAGAGAACAAATTGAGATCTCACGTTATTATGAAAAACTTCCCAAAGCAGTTTTAATTGCCACTCAGGAGTTTTTGGAAGATAAAGTCTATTATCGTAATCCGATTAAAGATAAATTGAAATAATAGTTTGATTATTTCTTATCCTCTTTTGATAAAAGAGTATTGTGTTTTTAACGCGGTACTCTTTTATCTTTTTTTGTTTGTGTGTAGTTCAATTCATTTTTGTATTTTTGTGAATCAGAACAAAAATAAGGTAAGTTGAAAAAACAACTTCAACAATCAATCGTAAATACAAGATGGCGTTACAAGGTAAAAGGATAATATTAGGTGTTACAGGTAGTATTGCGGCTTATAAAGCTGCACCATTGATTAGGCTGTTGGTAAAGCAAGGTGCAGAGATAAAGGTTGTCATGACGGCTTTGGCTAAAGAATTTATTACGCCTCTGACTCTGGCAACACTTGCTAAAAATCCTATTTTAGTCGATTTTTTTGATCCTACTAGCGGTAATTGGAACAGCCATGTTGATTTGGGTTTATGGGCAGATGCATATCTTATTGCACCGGCAACTGCTAATACTATTGGTAAAATGGCAACCGGAGTCGCTGATAACTTATTGTTGACAACATATCTGTCGGCAAAGTGTCCAGTTTTTGTTGCACCCGCTATGGATCTGGATATGTTTGCACATCCGGCAACACAACGTAATATAGAAACATTGAAGTCAATAGGTAATCATATTATCGAACCGGCAAGTGGTGAACTGGCAAGCGGACTGGAAGGCAAAGGACGGATGGAAGAACCTGAAAATATAGTTCAATATCTAGATAATTATTTTACAGATAAGCCTCTGCTTGGGAAAAAAATATTGATTACTGCTGGTCCGACATACGAAAAGATAGATCCGGTTCGTTTTGTAAGCAATTATTCCACAGGAAAGATGGGTTTTGCTCTGGCGGAAGTCTGTGCGTCGCAGGGTGCTGATGTTACTCTTGTTGCAGGTCCTGTTCAGCTACGAGCAAAACATCCGAATATTGAACGGGTTGATGTAGAATCGGCTGGAGAAATGTATGAAGCGGTGATGAGTCGTTTCTATGGTGTAGATGGGGCTGTTTTGTGTGCTGCTGTGGCCGATTTTACTCCTGTGGAGGTTGCTAATCTGAAAGTGAAGCGTGAGAAGGATAATCTGACGATTGAGTTGAAGCCAACGAAGGATATCGCAGCTTCGGTAGGTGAAATGAAACGCGAATCGCAGTTTCTGGTTGGATTTGCACTCGAAACAAATGATGAAGAAGCAAATGCATTGGGCAAAATGGAGCGGAAGAATCTTGATTTTATTGTGTTGAATTCATTACAGGATGCGCAGGCCGGGTTTGGGTATGATACCAATAAAATCAGTATAATGCATCGTTCCGGCATTAAGAGAGAGTATGATTTGAAAAGCAAACAGGCCGTAGCAGAAGATATAGTGGCTGAAATATGTCAAATCATATAAATTTTGAAACCTGATATGAAACATTGGTTATTATTGTTGAGCATTTTCTTTTTTGCCGGATTTAGTCGGGCTCAGGAGTTGAATTGTACTGTTCAACTGAATTCAGATCAGATTCCTGGCAGTAATAAGTCGGTTTTTAATACGCTTCAAAAATCAATTTCAGAATTTGTAAATAAAAGAAAGTGGTCGGAGATGACCTTTACTAATACTGAGCGAATTGAATGCACAATGAATATCATTGTAAAGAGTGTAGATGCTGATGTTTTTACGGCCGAAATTCAGGTTCAATCGCGTAGACCCGTATTTAATTCAACCTATAATACCACCCTGTTTAATTTTAAGGACAATTCATTTATTTTTAATTATAAGGAGTTTGATCAGTTGGAAATGAATGAGAATTCCATTACGTCTAATCTAACTGCAGTGTTGGCTTATTATGCTTATATCATCATTGGTTATGATATGGATTCGTATTCCCGATTAGGAGGTACGCCTTATTTTCAGGCGGCAGAGAATATTGTGAATGCGGCACAAGGAGCCGATCTGAAAGGTTGGAAGGCTTTTGAAAGTACAAAGAATAGGTATGCACTTATTAATAACCTGATGGACGAAGCCTTTAAAAAGTATCGTAATTATTTTTATGAATATCATCGGTTTGGGCTGGACGAGATGAGCAGTAATGCTACTAATGGTCAGGATAGAATAGCCGAAGGTTTACCTTTGCTACGCGAAGCCAATAGGGCAAGACCGTCGGCAGTCGTAATTTCGTCGTTTATGGATGCTAAGAGCGATGAATTAGTCAATATATTTTCGAAGGCAACAACGGCTCAGAAAAACGATGCTATTGAAATTCTTTCAGATGTAAATCCGACTCAGACGGCTAAATATGAAAGAATCCGACTTAATTGATTGTTGCCGGGCTCGGATTAAAACAAAACAGTATAAATTCAATTACTCACTATAAATTATGCTGAAATCGCTACACATTTCAAATTACGCATTAATTTCAGAACTAAATATTGACTTTGAATCGGGCTTTTCGGTTATTACGGGCGAAACGGGTGCCGGAAAATCCATTATTCTTGGAGCGTTGTCACTTATTTTGGGTCAGCGTGCAGACTCGAAAGCCATTAAAATTGATGCTGATAAATGTGTGATAGAAGCTGAATTTGATATTTCCGCTTACTCACATTTGTCCGACTTTTTTATCCAAAACGACTTGGATAATGCGGGTAGCTATTGCTTAATTCGTAGGGAACTGACTAATGCCGGAAAATCGCGTGCATTTATCAATGATACACCTGTTGGGCTGAATGTAATACGTGATTTGAGCAACAGGTTGATTGATATCCATTCACAGCACGAGAATTTGTTGCTTTCGAATGTCGGCTATCAGTTGGATGTGGTGGATACAATAGCTCAGAATACATCAGAATTAAATGCTTATCGTCAGGCATATCAGCAATGGCGGAATTTGCAGGCAGAGCTTAAGCAATTACAAAAAACAGCAGATAAACAGGCTTCGGATGTAGATTATATTCAATTCCAATACCAACAGCTATCAGATGCTAAATTAGCTGAGCATGAACAGGAGGAGCTGGAGCAGGAGCAGGAAACGCTGAGCCATGCCGAGGAAATAAAATTGCAATTGCAGAAAGCAAACCAACTGCTGGAGGATGAAAACATGTCGCTTTCGCTGCTTAAAGAGAGTGTGCTGGCATTGTCGCATATTAAAAGTTATATTCCGTCGGGCGAAAATTGGTACGAACGCTTACAATCGAGCCTGATTGAACTGAAGGATGTGGCAGCTGAGATGAGCTCATACGAAGAGCGTGTTGAATTTAATCCGGAACGTCTGAATCAGGTGGAGAGTCGGTTGAGCGAATTGTTTACCCTGCAAAAGAAGTATAAGGTAAGTTCGGTGACTGAATTGATTGCACTGCGGGATAGTTACGAAGAACAGTTGCAACGGATAGGGTCTTTTGAAGATGATCTGGAAGCATTAAGCACTAAGTTGGCACTTATCTTTACGCAGTTGCAGGAACAGTCGCGTAAGCTTACCGAAAGCCGTCAGAAGGCTTGTGAACCCATTGAATCGTATTTGGTAGAACAACTTATCAAGCTGGGAATGCCGAATATTCAGTTTAAGGTGGATATAAATTCGCTGGACGAATACAGCGAAAGTGGAAACGACGAGGTTCAGTTTCTTTTTTCGGCTAATAAAAATCGCTTACCACAGCCGGTCACGCAGATTGCTTCGGGCGGTGAAGTGTCGCGGCTGATGCTATCTATAAAGTCATTGGTGGCACATAAAGCCGATTTACCAACCATTATTTTTGATGAAATAGACACCGGCGTTTCAGGTGAGATCGCCCATCGGATGGGTGAGATTATGCGTACTATGAGTACCGAAATGCAGGTGATCACCATTACTCACCTGCCACAGATAGCAGGTAAAGGAGCTCAGCACTATTCGGTGTTTAAGGATGATACCGGATTGCAGACTCAAACACACATTCGTCGGTTGAATGAAGATGAACGATTGGTAGAACTGGCTCAAATGCTGAGTGGGAAGAATGTGACCGATGCCGCTTTGCAAAATGCAAAGGAACTTTTGCGGAGTTAGGCTTTAGCTTTGCTCAATCCCATTTTTTTTGAGTATTCTTGTTTATTTTTTCTTAGCCTTTCCTTTTTGTTCCAGCTTAAGCGCTTTTTTTGCTGCTTTTTCCGCCAGTTTGGCTTCGCGTGCAGCTCGCTTGGCTATTTTGCGTGCTTCCAATACTTTTCTAAGGTACTCCACGTAAGAATCTATATATCGTTTCCGTTTTGTTTCTACTAAATCGGCCATTGTAATCATAATACCCGATTCGTATACCGATCCAAAATCAGGATCGAAAATAGACCCGAAAAAGCGCATGGTATCCGACAACCCTATATAAGCATTAAACATGGGTGGAATGGTAGTGTCCAGGTGTCTGATGGCTTTTTGGAGCGTTTTGTAGTCCGTTGAAGAATCGTTTCCCAAAAAAAGTTTTTTTGCATGTGTATGGGTTGGTGTACCTACGTGAATGGGATTTTTAGGGTAGATCATATCGTCGGGATCTGGGAAATAACGATACATATATTCGTAGATCAATTCGCGTGCTATAAGTGGGTAATGCTCGTAAATAGTTACTTTACCTATAAAATAACGGGTATCTTTTACGGTATGAGTTAATGCTCCCAGTCCATCCCACAAATTGTCCAGTGCAAACAGGCTTTTGGTACCCATTTTCGCTGTTTGGTAATCGGGCTGAACAAATGCTCTGCCAAGTTCTACCGTGTACGGCAAATATTCTTTAATGAATTTTTCGGTGAATATAAACAAGTGGGACATTACAAACTTGGGTTGTCCCGCTTCATCAAAATCTACATCATGCCCGGGCAGATAGCGGTAGCCTCCGATTATTTCTAATGCTACGGGATCCCATACCACCAATTGGAAATAAGGTTTTTCCATGTAGTCGTATTCATCGGTATCAATTTCTTCACCTGTTCCACCACCACCTGACCGGAACGAAAGCTCACGTAAACGACCAATTTCAAGCATTACGTTTGGAGCATTATGTGCTGTAATTACGTAAATTTCATTGTGCGCTTTATTGGTCGGGCGTAAGAATTTGTCTGACGAGAGTTCCTGTTTTAAAATGGCTTTGTCAATAGGTGGTATAATTGGCTTCATTATAAAGAATACGTTGAATTTTTTTTCGTATGGTACGGAACACAAAAGTAGTGTTTTTTTGAACTATGTTTATACCTAAATATAAGTTTTTATGTGACAATGGCAAGAAATGTTTAATATCTGTTTCAAAATTTATTTAACCTTGCACAATCCACTTTCGAATGTGCAAAAATGGAGGTGTGCATTCTTATTTCTGACTAAAAAAAACTAATGCGTGTCTGCATTTTGGTGCTGCAGCCGTCGGGACGTAAATGCATGCCTGCATTTATGTTTTGTGGTTATATTGTTATTCTTTTTCCGAAAACAAAAAACGCTTCCGAAAATGTTCCGGAAACGTTTTGTTGTAGTAGGAGAGAGGCTCGATCAGATAACCAGCGATGGAGCTGTGTAAGTGCGTGTAGCCAGTTCGGCATCCAGCAAGTACAATCCACGCGGATCGATGCCAAAAAGTTCAAAGCGTTTGTTCAAATCGTCTGATTTTTGTTCTTCTTCACCTTGTTCTTTTACAAACCAGTTCAGAAATTGCATGGTTTTGAAGTCTTTCAAACCATGTGCTTCTGCATAGATGTCATTAATGGAAGCACTGATGGAAATCTCATGTTTCAGTGATGTTTCCAATGGTTGTTTAAAATCAGAGTAGGCTTTATCAGGCGCAGCAATGGCATTCAGCGTTACTGTTTCACCATTGTTTTGCACATATTTCAGAAATAGCATGGCATGAGCATACTCTTCCTGTGTTTGTATGGCAAACCAGTTGCCAAAACCATTCAGATTTTTAGCATAATAATAGTTCGACATGTCCAGATATAAGTACGAAGAGTAAAACTCTTTGTTGATCTGGCTGTTTATCAAATCCACAGTTTTTTTGTTTAGCATAGGGCATTCCTCCTTTTTTTTAGATTAGTTATATCCTTTTTATATTTGCACCCAGCGCGTTCAGTCGTTTTTCAATGTCCTGATAACCGCGGTCTATTTGGTCGATATTATGAATAATACTTGTTCCTTCGGCAGCCATGGCTGCTATAAGTAATGCTATTCCTGCACGAATGTCGGGCGAACTCATAGTGGAAGCGCGCAGGTGAAGATGATTTCCCTGTCCAATAACTGTTGCCCGGTGCGGATCACACAGAATAATTTGGGCGCCCATGTCTATGAGCTTGTCCACAAAAAATAACCGACTTTCGAACATCTTTTGATGAATGAGCACACTGCCTTTGGCTTTGGTAGCTATAACCAGAAACACGCTGAGTAGGTCGGGTGTCAGTCCCGGCCAGGGTGCGTCGGCTATGGTCATTATTGAACCGTCGATAAACGATTCTATGGTATAATTTTTTTGATGAGGAATGAAAATATCATCGCCTCGTTGTTCAAGCTGAATGCCTAATCGACGGAAACTGTCGGGGATAATTCCCAATTCGTGGTAAGCCACATCTTTAATGGTAATTTCCGAAGCCGTCATGGCAGCCATGCCGATAAAGCTACCCACTTCAATCATATCCGGCAAAATGCGATGATCGCATCCGTTCAGTTTACTAACACCTTCTATGACCAGAAGGTTCGAACCTACCCCCGATATGTTGGCACCCATCGCGTTTAGCATTTTGCATAGCTGTTGCAGATAGGGTTCACAAGCAGCGTTGTAAATTGTGGTAGTACCCTCGGCCATCACAGCAGCCATCAATATATTTGCTGTTCCGGTTACCGATGCTTCGTCGAGCAGCATGTAACATCCGGTTAGTTTTTTAGCTTCAATTTCGTAACGCTTGGCAACCGGATCGTAATGAAATTCAGCGCCTAGTTTCTGTATTCCGATAAAATGGGTATCTAAGCGGCGGCGACCAATTTTATCGCCTCCGGGTTTGGGAATAATAGCTCTGCCAAAGCGGGCTACCAACGGACCTACAATCATGACCGAGCCGCGTAATGCAGCACTTTTACGGTAAAAATCTTCGGATTGAAGATAATCCATGTTTATCTTATCTGCGGTGAATGTGCAGGAGTGAGCACTCTCACGTTTAATATCAACACCCATGTCACCCAGCAGGTTTATCAGGTTGTTTACATCCAGAATGTCTGGTAAATTACTTATGGTTACGGTTTTTGGAGTAAGAAGTACTGCACAGATAACTTGCAGTGCTTCGTTTTTAGCACCTTGTGGTGTAATAGAGCCGGATAGTCGGCGTCCGCCTTCGATTTGGAATGACGACATAAATTTTTCAGTTGTGAGTTTTAGCAGCCGTCGGTAATCAGTTATTAATAGGGATATTGTCGGTTTTTACTTGTTAGCTGGACAGTCTTTAGCTTATCTACTACTATACTCTCTGAGTGATAATCACTGTCCGCCGTTTTGCTGTAGTTGTTTATCTGTTCATTGTCTATTGCTAACTTTTCACTACCTACTATCTACTACCTACTATATTACTATTAACCGGTTGCTGTATCTCTGTAGTTATTATTTTTTCTTTTTAGGTTTATTCTTTTTGTTAAACAGCACGTCTCTCGATTCTACCAGCTTGAAGAAATCTTCCTGAATGTCCAGTTTACCTTTCGATAGTTCGCGCAAATCATCAAAAATTTTACGATCGTCAACAACTTCTTTGTTCCAGGTGAGGAAGCACTTTTTCATCTGATTTGCAATTAAACGAATCAGCTCGTTTTTTTCTTCTCCTTCTGGATAAACAGCCACTTTTTCAATCATTTCTTCCAATGTTCGACCGTAGTGCTGGTAACGAATACGCGAGTTTTTGTAAGGAATAGGCTCAGGACGGGTATAGAGATTTTCTTCCTGAAGAATTTCGTAAGGGAAATCAATATCCAGTTTGAAATTAGACATAATTGCCACGTGATCCCACAATTTGTGTTTGAAATCGTTTACATCGCGCAGGTATGGAAACAAATTACCCATAATATTGATAATTGTTTTTACACAGCGGGTGCGTTCTTCGCGATCTTCAATGGTGAGCGCATGAGTCACCATTTGTTGTATGTTTCGCCCATATTCGGGCATAATCAGTTTTCCTTGTAAGGTTGTATATTCCATTTTGTATCGGGTGATATGATAAAGTGCAAAAGTAGCTAAATTTTCCGAATGTTCGACCTTATATTCCGGAACATTTTATTTTCGATCATGCGTTTCAACTTCAAGGTTTATTGTATATTACCTTAGATTTCAAATTAATAAAATCTCAACGATATTTACACTATCTTTGTAGCATGAAAAATAATACCACTATAATTGATAACACGCTGGGAAGCATGGGTATCGAATCGCTTAATGCTATGCAATTGGCCACGCTCGAAGCGAATGAAAAAGAGCAAGACCTTATTCTGTTGTCGCCTACGGGTTCGGGCAAAACTTTGGCTTATCTGCTACCTGTGTTGCTGAGTATGAATCCGGATGTTCAAAAAGTGCAGGCCCTAATCCTGGCTCCTTCGCGTGAACTGGCTCAGCAAATAGAGCAGGTGTGGCGTAGCATGGGTACGGGTTATAAAGTAAATACTTGTTTTGGAGGTCGTCCGTCTAATGCTGAAAAGCGCGATCTGGCTGTACCACCGGCATTGCTTATTGGAACTCCCGGTCGGTTGCAGGATCATATTGAACGGGGAAACTTTGAGTTGGACGCCATTCGTGTACTTGTACTTGATGAGTTTGATAAGTCGCTCGAAATGGGTTTTACCGAACAAATGGAAATTATCATAAGTAATATTCCGGCTCTCAATAAACGCATACTCACTTCGGCTACCGATGCAGTGGCAATTCCTGCTTTTACGGGTATAGTTAATGCACTGAAACTAGATTTCTCGGAAAAAAATAATGTTTTGAAAGGTCTCCGCATTTATTCGGTAAAGGGGGAGAATAATGATAAAATGGATTTGCTTTACCGTCTGTTGTGCGGGTTGGGTAATGACTCCTCGCTGATATTTTGCAATCAGCGCGACACGGTGGAAAAAGTACATGCTTATTTAAATGAGCGCCATTTGGCTAATGAGTTTTTTCATGGTAAGCTGGAACAGACCGAGCGCGAACGGGCTCTCTCCAAATTCCGAAACGGCAGTTGCATTGCTTTTATCTCTACCGATCTGGCATCGCGTGGATTGGATATACCCGAAATCAAAAATGTTATTCATTTTGATGCACCGGTTCGATTGGATGAGTTTGTACACCGCAATGGTCGTACAGCTCGTATGGAAGCTGAGGGTTCTGCTTTTTTATTGCAGGCCATCAATGAAAAGCTGCCGGATTTTATTGCCCCGGAACCAATACCCTATAGCTTGCCGGCTCTGACATCGGCAGCGCCTAAGCCCGAATGGGCTACCCTTTATATAGGCAAAGGGAAAAAGGATAAACTAAGCAAAATGGATGTGGTTGGTTTTATGTTTAAAAAAGGTCGGTTGGCTAAAGATGAATTGGGAATGGTAGAGGTAAAAGATTACTATTCATTTGTAGCTATCAAAGTCAATCAGGTTAAAGATGTTCTTCAGTTGGTATCAAACGAAAAAATAAAGAACATGAAAACGCGGATAGAACTGGCGGAGTAATAGTTTTTAGTTTATAGTTGGTAGTAAGTAATGCGAATCAATAGTTTAAAAATGCAGTCCATAAGACTTATATATCTATAGAATAAACTCCTGATTCATATATGTAGTATAGCTATAATAAAAAAACTCCTGAGTTGTTTGACTCAGGAGTTTTTTAGTATATAAATTCTCAATTATGAATTACAATAAGTATTGTTCGCTGATTGATTGATTCTCCTGCACTCTGAAGATCGTATCGGCAAACATTTTTGAAATGCTAAGAATCTTAGCCTTTGAACATTTAGCTGTGTCAAACGGAATTGAATCAGTAAATGCAATTTCACTAAGTGCCGATTGCATTACTTTTTCTCCTGCCTCGCCCGACATTACGCCATGTGATACAATGGCACGAACGCTTTTTGCACCTTTACTCAACATCAAATCGGCAGCTTTACAAAGTGTACCGGCTGTGTCAACCATATCGTCAGTGATAATTACGTCTCTACCATAAACGTCACCAATAAGAGTCATTTCACCTACCACATTTGCTTTTTCGCGGGTTTTGTAACAAATAACCATTGGAACACCCAGGTATTTAGAATAAGAACCTGCACGTTTTGAACCACCTACGTCGGGTGAAGCTATAACCAAATTCTTTAATTTTAAAGATTTGATGTAAGGAACAAAAATGGTTGAAGCATACAGATGATCAACAGGAATGTCGAAAAATCCTTGTATCTGGTCGGCATGCAGATCCATTGTAATGATGCGGTCTACACCCGCCATTCCGAGCATGTCGGCAATAAGTTTAGCTCCGATTGATACACGTGGTTTGTCTTTTCTGTCCTGACGAGCCCAACCGAAATAAGGGATTACAGCTATAATTTTATAAGCTGAAGCACGTTTCGCTGCATCAATCATCAATAATAATTCCATTAGGTTGTCGGAATTTGGAAAGGTTGATTGAACAAGGTAAATGTATTGACCGCGGATTGATTCTTCGTAAGAAACTGAAAATTCGCCATCAGAGAAGTGCTGAATTTTCATATTTCCGAGTGGGCACTCTAAACTTTGACAAATCTTTTCGGCAAGATAGCGACTATTCGTGCCTGAAAATACTTTAAAAGGTGAAGTTGAAGCTGGCATGGATTTTAAGTGAGATTTAGTTTTAGCGATTTTTTTGCAAAAGTACAGAATATAATTATAATAAAGCTGCGAAATCGGGATTAAATGACAATGAATATTTATAATGTTTTAATGCAAAGTTGAAATTTAAGAGAATTCGGTTCTTACGATTGTTGCCGATTTAGATTTGGATGTGAAATTTCTTTTCGCAGGATTTTCAACTGATCTTTTTTGCAGGATTAAATCCTGTTTGGTAGCATTGGATTCGAGATTTCCCCGCAAACGTTTGAAATCAAATTTTGTACTTTTTTCACTGAGCAAAAATGCAGCTAGTAAAAATAACAGTATTTTTGTTTGTGGTTAAATGTATATAACATAATTGACTATAATTCAATTGTCTATGAAAATACACTTTAAAATATCCTATTATACTCATTGGGGACAACGTCTTTTAGTAAGCGCAAACATTCCTGAATTAGGCAATGGTGATTTGGACAAAGCATTAGCTCTTAATTTCCAATATCCCGAAGATTGGTTGGCAGAGATTGAAATAAATAAGCCGGAGAATTTTCAATTCACGTACAAATATGTTTTGTATGATGAAAACTCCAACCAGTTTGTGGAAGAGTGGGGAAATGACCGCACTGTTGATGCTAATCCGGCTGAAACCGATCATTGCTTTTGTATTGATAGTTGGAACTCTCCCGGAAGCGTTGAAAACGTATTTCTGACCGCCCCTTTTCACGAAGTATTATTACAACATAATCATTTTACAGCTAAATCGCAACCGACTAAAAAACATACGCATCTATTCAAAGTAAAGATGCCTATGCTGAAGCAAAATGAGGCTGTTTGCCTGATTGGCGATTGTGACATCTTGGGTAACTGGTCCACTACGAAACCGGTTGTTCTGAGCCAGACCGACGGTGATTGGTGGACAGCCGAACTGGACTTAAGTAAGGTGAAAAACGAAGTGCATTATAAATATGGAGTTTTCGATCCGGAAGATAATCAATTCCGGTATTTAGAATCTGGATTTGATCACATTGCACCGATATATAATTCACCAAAAACACTGGTACAACTTTCAGATGGCTTTGTTCGTATCTCGAATAATGCATGGAAAGGTGCCGGAGTTGGGTTGCCGGTATTCAGTATCCGGACTAAAAAAAGTTTTGGAGTTGGTGACTTCGGCGATTTAAAACTGCTGGTTGATTGGGCTGAAAGAGTGGGGCTGAAGTTGATTCAGGTGCTACCGCTGAACGATACGATAGGTACTCATACCGATGCTGATGTGCTGCCTTATGCTGCCATTTCGGCCTTTGCGCTCAATCCCTTGTTTCTGAATTTACCGGCTACCGGAAAACTTCCGGGCACACATCCGTTGCAAGTTGAGTATAAAGCAAAGCAAGCTGAACTGAATGCAGAAGAACTGATCTCGTTTTTAAATGTGATTAATTACAAGCTTCAGTATGCAAAGGAATTGTATCTGTTGACTAAAACGAAATTTTTGGCAGATAAAAAATTCAAAGCTTTTTTTGCCGAGAATGAATACTGGTTGGTTCCGTATGCTGCTTATTGCGTTCTGCGCGATCAGTCCGGAACGTCCGATTATCGTTTATGGCAGGACTTTGCAACTTATGATGCTCAGAAGATAGCCGGTTTTAGTTCGCCGGATCAACCGCATTTTGACGATATTGCTGTAAATTATTTTATTCAATACCATTTACATCTTCAGTTATCCGAGGCTGCACATTATGCACATACACACGGCATTGTTTTAAAAGGTGATATTCCGATAGGGGTGAACCGAAATAGTGTGGATACCTGGGTTTCGCCGGAACTCTTCCATATGCATATGCAAGCCGGTGCACCACCAGATATGTTTGCAGTAAAAGGGCAAAACTGGGAACTGCCAACCTATAACTGGAAAGAAATAGAACATACCGGTTTCGATTGGTGGAAAAAACGCTTTTCGCAGATGTCGAATTATTTCGACACATTCCGGATTGATCACATTTTAGGATTTTTCCGTATCTGGCAAATTCCAATCAGCCAGGTAGAAGGGATCATGGGCTTTTTGAATCCATCTGTTCCGATACATGTCAACGAGTTTGCCGAAAAAGGATTGTGGTTTGATTATAACCGTTACTGCAAACCTTATGTTACCGATGCAATTCTGTGGGATTTCTTTGGTGAAGATGTGCCTTGGGTTAAAGCTAATTGTCTGCAAATAGAAGATGGTTGGGTGTTGAGATTGAAAGAAGAATTTCTGAGTCAGGCGTATATTGAAAAACTATTTGTTGAAGGCGAAATTTCCGAACGCATCAAGTGGGGTTTGTTCGATCTGATTTCGAACGTGCTGTTCTTTGAGGTAGAAGGAAGTAATGGAACTCAGTATTATCCGCGCTTTGGTATGGAAACACTCCGTACATTTGCCGATTTGGACAATTACACGAAAGACCGGCTTTGGGAGTTGTATGTTGATTATTTCTATCGCCGCCAGGATGCAAACTGGTACCGATCCGGTATGGAAAAACTACCGGCTCTGAAACGCGCTACCAACATGATGATTTGTGGCGAAGATTTGGGCATGATGACTCCCTGTGTTACTTCGGCCATGAATGAGCTTGGCATTTTAAGCCTTGAAGTTCAACGGGCACCAAAGTCGAATAAAATTGAATTTTTCCATCCCAATAATGCACCTTATTTATCGGTAGTTACTCCTTCTACTCACGATATGAGTACAATTCGCGGTTGGTGGGAAGAAGACCGCGGTGTAACCCAACGTTTCTTTAACTCACAGCTCGGACACTGGGGCGAAGCTCCTTATTTTTGTGAGAGCTGGATTTGCCGAGATATTATTTTACAGCATTTATATTCGCCTGCTATGTGGTCTATTTTCCAGATGCAGGACTTGTTGAGTATTTCCGATTCTGTTCGTCGTACTAATCCTCATGACGAACGCATTAATGTTCCGTCGAACTCTATGCATAGTTGGCGCTATCGCTTGCACCTGAATATGGAAGATCTGTTGCAAAATGATGATTTTAATAATGAATTGCGGAATTATATCGCACAGTCGGGCCGGTGAAAATAAATACCCGCTATATTGTTTGTCGTGATAAGCCCACATCAATTATTAGGTTAAACAGGGTAGGCGACTAACGTTAGTAAGGGTGCACGACTAACGTTGATCGACCATGACGACTAACGTTAGTCGACCATCATGACTAACGTTAGTCGGAGCACACGACATGAGTGTGTCGGGGTGTACGACATGAGTATGTCGGGATAGACGACATGAGTATGTCGGGATAGACGACATGAACATGTCGGCATGCACAATATGTTCAGGTCAATTAACCCGGATTATTTTATGCAAATCCATCAAAGCAAATTATTCCTGATTTACATTAGTTATTTACTGAAAAACGTTTGTACCGTTTCGTTGAATAGTGCCGGATGTTGCTGACAAACGCCATGATGTGAGTCGGGAAAAATACATAAAGAAGCCGATGGGAGGGATTGGAATATTTTTAATGTATGCTCAGGCTTTATCATGTCGTGGTCGCCGGCCATAACCAACACCGGACAATGAATTTTCTTCAAGTCACCATACGGAATCTGCGGTTGATAAAGCATCATTCTGTTTAATGTTCTATCCTTTGCTGGTGTGTTGGGGTTCTGTACTGTTTTTCGCATGTCTTCGATATCGGCGGCACTGATAGCCGTACTGTCGGGCACTATATTAGCTCCCTATACGGCCAATTTTTTTACTTTCCCGGGGTAGTTCATAGCCAGAATTAATCCGTCTATTCCACCATCGCTCCAGCCCAATACATAAGCCGAGTCGATATGCAGATAATCCAGCAAACCGGCAAAATCAGCCGCCATTATGTTGTATGACAATGTATCAACTGCTCCACCCGATTTTCCCTGAAGGCGACTGTCGATAGCAATAACCTTGTAATGTTTCTCGAAAAAAGGAATCTGATATTTAAATGCTTCAATCGATCCGCCATTACCGTGTAACATGATTAATGGTTCGCCACTTCCATAGATTTCGTAATAGAGCCTGATGCCATTAATTGGGGCATAATGTCCGGCTTGTGGATTACTACCGTGAACAATTGCTTTTTTTTGAGCAAAAGCTGTAATGATACACGAAATTACGGAGATAAGGAGTATTGTTCGTTTTTTCATATATGGAATAGATCATTCATTATTATTTCTTCAAACGTAATTCATATAAATCGTTGCGTCGGTCTTTCAGGTTACGCACACTGCCGTAGGTGTGTAACTCGTTCAGTAGATCCAGATTTACATCCGATACCAGAATCATCTCGGTATTAGGTGTTGCTTCGGCACATTTCCCATCGGTAGGGAATGCAAAGTCGCAGGGCGAGAAAACACCCGATTGTGCATACTGAATATCCATATTATGTACACGGGGCAAATTGCCCACACTACCGGCAATTACCACAAAACATTCGTTTTCGATGGCACGGGCCTGAGCACAAATTCTGACGCGTGAATATCCGTTTTGAGTATCCGTCAGAAACGGAATAAACAAAATTTGCATGCCCTGATCGGCCATTATGCGTGCCAGTTCGGGGTATTCCACATCATAACAAATCAGGATGCCTATTTTAGCGCAGTCGGTATCGAATGTTTTAATAATTTTACCGCCCGATAGTCCCCAACTCTTTATTTCGTCGGGTGTAACATGTATCTTTTCGTAAGTATCATACGTTCCGTCGCGCCGACAAAGAAAACCTACATTATACAGGTCGTTGCCACGAAGTTGCGGCATACTTCCGGTGATGATGTTGATATTGTAGCTTATAGCCATTTTGATGAAACGCTTTCGTATTTCGTTGGTGTATTGAGCCAGCTGTCTGATGGCTTGCGATTCTCCCAAATCGTTGAATTTAGCCATAAGCGGTGCATTGAAATATTCCGGGAAAAGGACGAAGTCGCTTTTATAGTCGGAAACTGCATCAACAAAGAATTCAACCTGTTCGAATACGTCGTCGATAGTATTGTACGATCGCATTTGCCATTGTACCAGTCCTACCCTGATAGTCGTTTTAGGGAGAAGAAAGTCCTGTGTGGGTGGCTGGTAATATATATTATCCCATTGTAGCAGACAGGCAAAATGGCGTGAATCTTCATCGTTGGGAAGGTAGTTAGTCATTACCTTGCGAACGTGAAAATCGTTCGAGAGCTGAAAGGTAAGTACCGGATCGTAAATTTCTTTTTTGCGGACTTTCTGAATATATTCTTTGGGGCGTAAGTCTTCGGCATATTTATGAAAGTTTGGAATCCTGCCACCAAACATAATAGCCTTAAGATTCAGTGTCTCGCAGACCTCTTTTCGGTAGTCATACATGCGTCGGGCTAACCGGAGTCCGCGGTATTCGGGATGCACAAATACCTCTATACCATAAAGAATATTGCCTTTGGGGTTATGCGTGTTAAACGTTTCCTTGCCTGTAACCGAAGCGTAAGTATGATCATTTTTTACTATATCATAATCCACAATGATAGAAAGCGCACACCCTACAATTTTATTATCCACCACGGTTACTATCTGTCCTTCGGGGAAAATCCGGATTAGTTTCTCAATTTGTTCATGTGTCCAGAATACATCACTTCCATCGGAATAGGTTCGTGTAAATGTTTGCGATAGTTGTGTATAATCTTCTATTTGTAAAGGTCGCATTATAACCTTGTTGATTCTCGGCATCGATTCCATAAGCTTATAATTTTATTAAAAATATTTCATACAAAGTCAATCATTTTCGTACAAATGTAAAAATAATTATCTGTAAACGGTCAGCTAAATGCTGATTTTTCTGTTGGAATTTTATTATTTCTTTTTCTTCGAAGCATATTTAGTTGTTTACTTGTCTACAAATTCTTATTTTTGCAAATAAAGAAATAAGATCTTACTTAACGTTTAACCAACAATACCCGCTACGCGTCCTGTTCACGGGATCGGTTCGGGAGTTAATTTATAGCAACATAATGAAATCCCAACCGGAATCCGAAATAGAATCTCTTCGACGCGAACTCGAGCAGCATAATTATAACTATTATGTGAAGGCCACCCCGACTATTTCCGACTTCGAATTTGATACCAAGCTCCGGCAATTACAGGAACTGGAGTTGGCTAATCCCGAGTTTTTCGACCCCAACTCACCTACGCAACGCGTTGGAAGCGATATTGCCAGTGGGTTTGAGCAGGTGGCACATGTATATCCGATGCTTTCATTGGGTAATACCTATTCTGTCGGTGAAGTACAGGATTTCTACGAACGTGTGCGCAAAGGGCTGAATGAGGACTTTGAGCTGGTTTGTGAATTGAAATACGATGGAACATCCATCTCGCTGACCTACGAAGATGGTTTATTGGTGCGCGCTGTAACACGGGGTGATGGCGAAAAGGGTGATGACGTTACGGCAAACGTAAAAACGATTCGCAGTATACCGTTGCGGTTGCATGGCGATTATCCGTCACGGTTTGAAATCAGAGGTGAAATTCTGATGCCATGGTCGGTGTTCGATGAATTGAACCGGGAACGTGAAGAGCAGGAAGAACAGCTTTTTGCCAATCCGCGCAATGCTGCTTCGGGAACGCTGAAGTTGCAAAACTCCGCCGTAGTGGCCGGTCGCAAGCTCGATGCTTATCTGTATTATCTATTGGGCGAAAGCCTGCCGGCTGACTCGCATTCCGAAAACCTGAAGGCTGCACATTCGTGGGGATTCAAAATTTCCGACGCTACTAAGGTTTGCAAAACACAGGAAGAGGTCTTCGAATTCATCAACTATTGGGACGTTGAACGAAAGAATCTTCCTGTGGCTACTGATGGTATTGTGCTGAAAGTAAACTCCCTCTCGCAACAACGGGCTTTAGGTTTTACAGCCAAGTAGCCCCGTTGGGCCATTGCTTATAAATTTCAGGCTGAGAAAGCTGTAACCCGGCTTAATTCTGTTTCCTATCAGGTGGGTAGGACCGGAGCAGTGACACCTGTTGCGAATCTGGATCCGGTGCAACTTTCGGGTACAACCGTGAAACGGGCTTCGTTGCACAATGCTGACATAATCGAAGGGCTTGACTTACATATCGGTGATATGGTTTTTGTGGAAAAGGGTGGAGAAATTATTCCGAAGATTACAGCGGTGGATAAAGATGCCCGCATTTTGATTGGAGACAAAGTGAGGTTTATCAAAAATTGCCCTGAGTGTGGTGCCGCATTGGTACGTTTCGAAGGCGAAGCGGCTCATTATTGTCCTAACGAAAATGCTTGTCCACCTCAGATAAAAGGTAAAATGGAGCATTTTGTGAGTCGCAAAGCCATGAATATCGATGGACTGGGTGGTGAAACCATAAACTTGCTGTATCAAAATGATTTATTACATAATATTGCTGATATTTATACGCTGAAGGTTCCTGATTTGATCCGGTTGGAACGGTTGGGAACGAAATCGGCTTATAATATTAAAGAGGGAGCTGAGAAATCAAAAGAGGTACCTTTCGAACGGGTTGTTTTTGCGTTAGGTATTCGTTTTGTTGGCGAAACAATTGCAAAGAAGCTGGCTTTTGCTTTTAAAAACATAGAAGCACTGGAACAGGCTACTTTCGAAGAATTGATAGCTGTTGACGAAATTGGTGAACGAATTGCTCAAAGCGTGGTGGCTTATTTTTCCGATGCACAGAATGTAAATATGCTAAGCCGTTTGAAAGAGTCTGGTTTGCAGATGAGCTTGTCAGAAGAAAAGTTACAGTCGCACGGAACTGCACTGTCTGGTTTCTCAATTGTTATCAGCGGCACATTTTCTTCTCATTCACGTGATGAATATAAAACCATGATTGAACGAAACGGAGGCAAAAATGTGGGAAGTGTTTCGGCAAAAACTTCATTTATACTGGCCGGCGAGAATATGGGACCGGAAAAACTCAAAAAGGCTGAGAAACTGGGTGTGAAGTTGGTGGATGAGAAGACGTTTTTATCGATGATTAATGCCGAGATGCAGGAAGAAAGCCCGGAAGGATTATTGTTTTAAGTAGTTACATGGAAATAGTTACGAGCTACGAGATAAGACTGTTTCTCTGAATGTTATAGCCTACACAAAACGTATCGCTAATTATTATTGATTACTTAAATTAAAAGAAGAACATGAAAATACTAGATAATTATTTATTTCAAAAACGGGCTCAGCAATATCTGGGAGAAACCTTTCGGAAACATCACTTTGTGAATTATGACAAGGCTAAAACTATATTGTTGCTATTTGAAAGCGACTCGTTTGAAAAAAATGAATCTATTCATAAAATCATTTCTCAGTTACAGCAAGATGGAAAGAAAGTTGCAGCTTGGGGTTTTATTGACAAAAAAAAGGTTTCGGCTTCTATTTTGCCTGAATTCAGAATTTTGCATCAGAAACAAACCGATTTTTTTCAAAAGCCTCTGCCTTCGTTTCTTAATGAGCTTGAAAGCCTTCAGTTTGATTTGTTGATTGATTTGTCCATAAAACCTGTCGTGACGTTGGAATATATTGCTATGTATGCTAATGCTTTGTTTAAAACAGGTTCTCGAAAAAACGACTTGCCAGTTTTCGATTTTATGCTAGATGTAGATCGTCAGAAAGCTTCGGTTGCGGATGCTCCGGATGCTGAAAATACGATTGATGAAACTTACCTTTTTAACCAGATAATTTTTTATCTCAAAAGCATACAAACTACAGATTAAAACTGTACTTTTGCAAACAAATTGTATTCCTTCTACAGATGATTAATAATAAACTGACAGGAATGGGTGTAGCGTTGATAACACCCTTTAAAAGTGATGAATCGATTGACTATGATGCACTGGCTCGATTGGTAGAGCATCTGATCAAAAATGGTACGGATTATTTGGTAGTCTGCGGTACTACTGCCGAAACCCCTACGCTAACCGAGCAAGAAAAAGAAGATGTAACCCGTTTTGTAGTGCAATGCAATGCCGGACGATTACCCATCGTACTTGGTTTAGGTGGAAATAATACTAAGGCTGTAGTTGAAAAATTACATACAACCGATTTTACAGGTATTGATGCCATACTTTCGGTTACTCCATATTACAACAAGCCATCGCAGGAAGGTATTTACCAACATTATGTTGCCATAGCTAAAGCTTCGCCGCTACCGGTAGTGCTTTATAACGTTCCTGGACGTACGGGCGTGAATATGGTAGCTGATACTACTTTGCGTCTTGCCAAAGAATTCTCCAATATTTGTGCTGTCAAAGAAGCATCGGGCAACTTTACTCAAATAGATGATATCATTAAAAATAAACCGAAAGACTTTATGGTTATTTCGGGTGACGATGGGATTACGTTTCCATTGATTACCTTGGGGGCTGTAGGAGTTATTTCGGTCATAGGAAATGCTTTCCCGCGCGAATTTAGCCGCATGGTACGCCTGGCGCAGCAAGGTGACTATGCCAATGCGCGTCAGATCCATTATCATTTTACCGAACTGATTCAATTACTTTTTGTGGAAGGCAATCCGGCCGGAGTGAAAAGTATGTTGGCTGTGATGGGCTTTGTCGAAAATATATTACGTTTACCATTGGTACCTAATACCATTAAAACGTACGAAAAAATTCGTATAGTTCTTAATGAATTAAATGTGAAGTGCTAACCATAGTTGTGAGTTTTTCATCAGTCATTTTACAAGCAACCGATCAAAAACGGTTGTTTTTAGTAAGCCGTGAAAAAAATAAAGGCTTAAAATAAAATTAGTTATGAATGCCAACAAAAAATTTGGTTTTAGAAAAATAACTCTATATCTGCTTTTGATAATTCTAGTCGGGGCAGGTATTTTTGTATTATTACCGTCTAATTATTATGTGCGTAGGGCTTTGACACATTGGAATCCGAAAATAGATCAGTATACAATTTTCGAAAACCGGGTGGTGAGAGCTGAAGATCCTAATCCATGGAATTTTGCTCCTGATGTTGAAAACAAACAAATCCCGCAGGAATTTGAATCAGATTTTGCGAAGTACAAAACCGTGGGGTTTGTGGTTGTTCAGCATAATCGGATTATTTTTGAACAATATTGGAAGAATTATAGTCCATTAAGTCTGAGTAATTCATTCTCTATGGCTAAAAGTGTTATTTCATTGCTTATTGGTTGTGCAATAGATGATGGTAAGATTAAAAGTGTGGAGCAACCTGTGAGTGATTTTTTACCACAATGGACTTCATTCGACGGGAAAGTACTTACCATAAAAGATCTGTTGACCATGAGCGCCGGAGTAGAATGGGATGAATCCTATAGTTCGCTTTTCTCAAAAACAACTCAGGCTTATTACGGAAACGATTTATGGAAGCTGACATTGACGGAGAAACTGATCGAAAAGCCGGGTGTGAGATTTAATTATCAAAGTGGTGTAACCCAAATTCTGGCTTTCATAGTACAAAAAGCTACCGGTAAAAATATTGCCGACTATGCTTCTGAAAAACTTTGGACTCCTATTCAGGCTGAGGAAGATGCCCAATGGTCGCTCGATCGTAAAAGTGGTATGGAAAAAGCTTACTGCTGCCTGAATTCCAATGCGCGCGATTTTGCCCGTTTGGGTCAGCTTATATTGAATAAAGGGATGTGGAATGGACTGCAAGTAGTTGATTCTAACTATATCAAAGAAGCTACCACACCGGCAACATGGCTGAAATATACTCCAAAAGCTAACCCTGGTGAAGCAAAAGTAAGTTCAGTGCCTTGTACTTTCTACGGTTATCAGTTTTGGATAGCTAATTACCGTGGGGTGAAAATTTCGTATATGCGTGGAATGCTCGGACAATATATTATTGCTATTCCGGCGTTGGATGCAGTTATTGTCCGTTTGGGAAAAGAAAAGGAAAAAGAAATCAATGTTGAGCAGAATTACAACAAAGATTTGGAAATATGGCTCAATGCCGGAATGGAAATCATTAACCGGCAATAATTTCAGGACGAGACAAAAAGAATAAAAAAAGAGACACTGCAATTCTGCAATGTCTCTTTTTTATATGACTCCTTGGACTATTGAATCTTGCTGGTAAAATAATCCAGTATATGAAACATCTTTTTGTTATTCGCATCAATGTTTTCTGTTTGACTTAGAATTTGTTCTGCGGACTGAACAGTTTTGCTTTGCACTAATTCCGGCTTTCCATTTTCCACCATTTCTTTCAATGTCTGCTTGGTGACTTCAAAGTGAAATTGTAATCCAAGCACATTTCCGTTGTATAAGAATGCCTGATTCAGGCATACTTCCGAACTGATCAAATGAGTGCTTCCGGTTGGTAGGTCGTAGGTGTCGCCGTGCCAGTGAAAAACGGCAAACTGATTTTCAAAGTCTTCAAAAAGCGGATGCCTTTTAGCTATTTCAGAGAGTGTGATGTCAAACCATCCTATTTCTTTCTGTTTGTTTGGATGCACTTTAGCTCCAAGTACCTCGGCAATCAGTTGTGAACCCAAACAAATGCCAAGTACTGTTTTGTTGTGCTCAATGGCTTGTTTGATAAATGTTTTTTCATCAACCAGCCAGGGATAAACAGATTCGTCATACACACCCATGGGACCGCCCATAACAATTAACCAGTCGATGTCGTCGATGCTGGGCAACTGATGAGCTTCATAAAATCGGGTGTAGGACACTGAATGATTGTTTGCGCTGGTCCATTGTTCTATGCATCCCAATCCTTCGAAAGGGACGTGCATGAAGGTGTGAATACGAAGTCTTTTCATTTGATATTTTTTTGTATTAACCTGAGTTCGGGATAAGCTCTGGCTCATTCCCTATATAATTGAATATTACGGTGTGCTGCACCTAATGATGATAAAATAATGCTAATTTCTACAAATATTCTGGGACTCTGTCCCTCAAAAGGTGCAGCGCACCGACATATTATATTTTGTATAGGTCTGACAAACAAGATATATTATTAAGTTGATCCTATTTTCCTATCTAG
>JAATGT010000005.1 GCA_015654525.1 Bacteroidales bacterium | reverse complement strand
TTCCTGTTGCTGTAGTTTATGATTCCAGTAATAGTACTTCGCTTCGCTGATATGTTGTTCAGTACAGAAATGTTGTACGGATTGTTCTGCCGGCTTGCTGGCTATAAGCTCACGCATCTGCTGCTCTTTAGTGTATGACATAAGATATTTATACTTTGGCGCCAAAGCTAGTTGCTCATTATTGAAACGCAAGTACGTGGTTCAACGAATGCTTACGTTTTAACTGTTCCATTGCTATTGGTTTTTGTGCCATATACTGCTTTATTTAAAGCAAATGACATACAAAAAGCCTTCCTTTAAGCAACACAACTGGTGGGTCAACATGCAAGAATGTCAGACAGGTGCAATGAATCTTAGTGGGTCAACATCCAGGAATAGATACCTTTAAACGGGGGCATCATCCAGGAATTTGAAACACAAATTGCAAAACTGACCCTTTTAAAGAAGCTGGGTCAACATGCAGGAATCATGGGTCAACATAAATAGGAAGGGGGGTCAACATCCGCAAGAATCTACACTTACTATGATCATGTTTCAAACGCCAAATATAAACAGGCCTGGAAAACACTTTATCAGCATCAAAGCAGGAAAGGTAGAAAGATGCTGGATAGCACATTTATTAAAATAAACTCAATAAAGTAAATCATTATTAATCGCACCGATAGAAAGTGAAAACATTACCGCTTAATAATTTTCATCGTAATCTTTTGCTCTCCTTGTTCTATGTGCAGGAAATAAACACCGGCTGCAAAGCGGGAAAGATCATAATTCAGCATAGAACCATTGGCCGTAGTATTGATAACAACATGCCCGGCAACGTCCATGATTTGGACAAGGCCGTTTTGTAATGGTTTTACTAACCTCACCGTTATTTGCCCTGTAGTGGGATTAGGATATAGTGCATCTACCTTGAGTACCTGTTCATTAAGTTTTTTTGCCAAAGCAGCAGTGTCAATTTTGTTCAGGGTTTGGATATCAGAGGTAGTATTGTTGATAACATACTCAACTTTAGTGCGATTACCAGCTCCATCATAAGTATAGACAATGCCCGCACTACCGGCAGGAAGCGATTGTGCACATAGGCCAGAGAAAAGTGAAAAAGCCGTTATCAATAAGCAGATCATTTTAGAAATAAATGCTTTCATTTCAAAATATTTATGAAATTTAAAAAGTCAGTTTGCCGGTTTTCATATCAAGATGGGTTGCTTCAATTTTAATTGAAATTGAATCCGCGGCAGCCCTGAAGATATGATTGTCGTCATAGGGATTGCCATCGCCCTGCTTCTTTCCAACAGTTATTCGCCAGAATTGAGCATTATTTTTTCTTGTTTTGAAATCAAGATATTTTGATAATGCAAATCCTTTACCGTCTTTTTCAATGGGATATAGCTGACCATCCTGATAATAATACAGTTCATTGTGAACGCTTAAGCCCCACGCATCTGGTAAAACATCCACTGTTGAATCCTGGTTTAGTTGATACAAAATCACCTTATGCGTGCCTGTATCTACACCCACATAAAAGTTTTTGACAGCCGGAGCATTATTTAAAAAGTCCTGATAAGAAGTATATATGCCCGAAAGATATTTGCTATTTCGTAATATTGTATTACTACTTTGTTGATTGTAATTCTCAACGATCGAAGCCTTGTTAGAAAAATTTCCATTTTCCAGTTTTGACGCATTAAAACTGCTATTCGCTAACAAAATGGGTGATACTGACCGATTATAGAGTTCATTTAAAGCATCTCCAATGCTATTACTAAAATCAAGAGCAGCATTTTGTATAATTATCAATGTATCGAAACTTGATTTATAACGGTAGCCACCGGAAGCAATTGATGCAAAAATATCCGCGTTCAATTTTGTAAAAGAGACTGTCCCTGTTTGAGAAGAATCCGTTCCGATACTTAAATCGTTTATAACCCAGATTACTTTCTCTCCACCTTTTTTAAAGCCGGGCGCGAACTGTTGTCGCACGTAACTTGCCAAACTTGTCTCTATCCCACTATCTAAAGCCAAGCTGGTTCTCGTGTATAACATATCAGATGGAGCAACGCCAATAAAAGAAGAATCGGCAACATTACTACTAATATCAATAGATGAGATATTGCCTTCTGCGTTATTTGAAGTAGACTTGTTTAAATGAATGAAACGATGAGTCGTTCCATTCTGGGCTAACGTAACGTATATTGATCCTATAAGGAAAATTATAAGTAAAAAAAGAGGTTTCATTTATTTATATTATTGGTTAATTGTAAGACGATAATAAAAACTTTCCATCAACATATTTGGAACACTTGGTCTTAAAAGATTATATCAGCGCCGCAATGAGTTAAAAGGTCAATCCACGATACACGATTCTCCCTAAAATTAAAAGTTTAGACAACTTCGATAAGTATTTTCTACAGAATATTAAAAACTCGATATAATAGCTTCGTATTCATTAAAATAATTTTCAACAATATAAAATTCTTCTTT
>JAATGT010000312.1 GCA_015654525.1 Bacteroidales bacterium | reverse complement strand
TATATTGGTTGCCTGATCTCATAAAGTTTTAATGGTCGCATTTCGACTACTATGGACAACCAAAGCATCGAAAAGATAGATGCAAAGCTTTCCCTTAGCCCCTACAACGCCAAGCCCTAATCCGTTGGCAGCAAGGTTAAACGACCGCACAGTCCGACATTGTAAAGTCATCGGTGGACTGTCCGCAGACGGTTCACTATTCGGCTGACACAATCACATTTCAACAGCATATCTCTACTTAACAGCCATTCGCTGACTTTTAGGAAATTATCACGGACTTACAACTACTACTTTTCCCTAATTTTCTTCCTGTGATTTTTACCCCACAAGATCATTGTTGTAATTACAGGCAGTAGCGACTCGGTGTACTTAGACATTTTATACTCGATCGCAAGCGGAGTGTGATAAACCGTTCTGATTATTAACTTGTTCTCTTCAAGGTGTTTTAATTCTTTTGATAATACTCTTGTTGTAATTGAAGGCACTCCCCGTTGTATATCACGAAAGCGATAGTTTCCACTATGTACTGCACGCAATATCGGGAGTTTCCATTTACCGCCTACAACAAACAATGTGTCTTGCAAATATTTCATTGCTTGTTCTTCAGTCATTCCTTTCATAGTAAAATCAATTTGGTATCCTTTAGGATATAGGTATCAAAAGTACACCATACTTCTTTATACATTTGCGAAGCACAATCAAACTAATTAAATTTATGAATAAGAACACGGAAATTATTACCGACATTGATGGCAATATTTATCATACAATAACTATTGGAACGCAAGTATGGATGGTAGAAAATCTAAAAACTACAAAATACAACGATGGCACTGAAATACCATTTATAACAGATACAGCCGAAGCGTGGTATGAACTTAATTCGCCGGGCTACTGCTGGTACAATGATGATGAATCCAACAGAAAAACTACCGGTGCTTTATATAATTTTTATGCGCTGGATACCGGTAAACTTTGTCCGAATGGCTGGCACGTGCCTTCAGATGAAGAGTGGACAATACTGACAGAATTTATTGGTGGTGAACACATAGCAGGTGGAAAGATGAAAGAAACAGGCACATCACATTGGCTTAGTCCAAATACAGGTGCAACAAATTCAAGCGGCTTTACAGCTTTACATTCTGGTTTTCGCGGCAAAAAAGGCTTTATTCCTTTAAGCATTGGCACTGCGTTATTTTGGAGCAGTACAGCGTTTGACGATGCGGATGGTTGGACCCGCTATTTGCTGTTCGACAGCGAAGCTATAGGTCGCAATAATGGCGGTAAATATCACGGGTTTTCTATTCGGTGTTTGAAAGATTATTTCGCTAACAAGGTATCATCGGTAGTAGTGTAATTCGACAACTAAGCTAAGCTTCCAAACGTGCCCGCAATGTTATATAATCTCTCAATTACGGCAGCCTGTAAAGTCAGCGATTTCGTTTTCGCCTACAACAAAGTCAAAAACGGCTACATTGGTTATCGCTTTGTTGGTGAATTTTGCACCAACAAAAATCATTTAAAATGAAAGCAGTAAGAATCCACGAATTTGGCGGACCGGAAATATTGAGATTTGAAGAAATAGAGCGCCCTGTACCCGCAGCCGATGAAATTTTGATAAAAGTTTATGCGAGCGGTGTAAACCCTGTTGACTGGGTAGTTCGTAATGGCGGAAACGATTTTTTAAAGCCGCACTTAACGTTACCTATGACATTAGGCTGGGATGCAGCAGGCATTGTAGAAGAAACAGGCAGCAGCGTAACCGGGTTTAAGAAAGGTGATGAAGTATATGGCATTCCTAATTTTCCCGGCAACAACGGAAGCTATGCTGAATATTGTGCCGCAAAGGCAAGCCAATTCGCTTTGAAGCCGAAAAGCATTTCTTTCAATGAGGCTTCGCGTGTTCCTTTAACGGCGCTGGTTGCATGGAATGCCCTTTTTGAACTCGGAAAATTACAGGCAGGACAACGCGTTTTTATTCATGGTGCATCGGGCGGTGTCGGAAGTTTTGCAGTACAGTTTGCAAAAGCAAAAGGGGTGTATGTGATAGGAAGCGCATCGGCAGGTAATCAGGAATTTTTAAAACAAATTGGCGCTGATGAAGTGATTGACTATAAAACACAGAAATTTGAAGAATTGTTGCAGGATATGGACGTTGTGTTCGACGGCTCTCCGCTTCGTGATGATAATGAGCGTTTGAAAGGCATAAGCATATTAAAAAACGGAGGGATTTTTGTAAGTGTAAATGTTGATTTCCCGTTCAGCGATGAGGCGAAAAATGCGCTTGCAAAAAAGAACGCCAAAGGTGAACTTCTTTATGCACAAACACATCATTTTGAATGGCTGACTGAAATTGCGCAGCTCATTGATGAAGGCAAGGTAAAAGTTATTATTAGCAAAGTTTATCCTTTGGAACAAGTTGCTGAAGCACACAAAGAAAGTGAAACATTTCACACACGCGGCAAACTTATCCTGGAAGTGAGGAAAGAAGATTAAGACGTATGAAACACATTAAAACAATAAGTGAATTTCATCAGTTCAGGCAACTTCCTAAACCTGAACATCCACTGATCAGCTTGATAAATGTTGAAACTGCCAGGCATTTACAAAGCAAAGAGCCAATGAATTTGGTATTGGATTTTTATATGATTGCCTTGAAAAAAAACTTCAATGATAAAGGCAATGTCAGGGTAAAATATGGGCAACAGGAATATGATTTTGATGAAGGAACTATGTCATTTATGTCGCCAAACCAGGTTTTCAGCATTACACTGGACAATGAAGAAGCATTAAAACAATCGGGGTATGTGCTACTCATTCACCCCGATTTTCTTTGGCATACGTCATTGGCAAAGACTATAAAGCAATACGAATACTTTGATTATTCGGTAAATGAAGCCTTGTTTCTTTCAGAGAAAGAAGAAAAAACCATCATCGGGATTATAGAGGACATCCGCCGGGAATATCAATCAAACATTGATAATTTTAGCCAGGACATCATCATTGCTCATTTAGAAACATTATTGCGTTATGCCGACCGTTTTTATCACCGTCAATTCCTTACACGCAAAAAAGCAAATCACCAAATCCTTGGCAGTTTGGAAAAGTTGCTTTCAGACTATTTCAGCAGCGATGACATCATCCGTACAGGTTTGCCCACTGTTCAATTTGTTTCCGATAAATTAAATATATCGGTAAGTTATCTAAGTCGTTTGCTTAAAACCCTGACAGGACAAAGCACACAGCAGCACATTCACGACAAACTGATTGAAAAAGCCAAAGAAAAATTATCCACCACAGAATTGTCGGTAAGTGAAATTGCTTATGAATTGGGCTTTGAACATCCGCAATCATTCAGCAAATTATTCAAGACAAAGACTAATCTTTCGCCTTTGGTATTCCGGCAGTCGTTTAATTAATGAATGTAGGGATGATATATTTTATCCTTATAAAATTTCACGCTTAAAATCGGAAGGAGAAATACCTGTCTTCTTTTTAAAGATATGAGAGAAGTGGGTATAGTCATTATAACCCAGATCCATTGCGATTTCATTAAAATTCCAATCTGTATTGACAACCATTCTTCGGGCTTCCAGTATAACCCTTTCTAAAATCACGTCAGTAGCCGACTTTCCGGTTATCTCTTGTACCACTCTGTTTAAATGTTTAGGTGTCATATTTAACTCAGAGGCAAAATAAGATACTTTTCTGTTCGTTTTAAATTCACTCTCAAGTAATTTTTCAAAGGCATTGTAATGCACATAATAGATTTTTTTGGCATCTGCAATGGTATTGTTTTCCATTTGTACCCTCAAAAATTCCAGATATACCTGCGTAATCAAAGAGGCTAAGTATATTTTTGATCCAATTTTCTTGTCCAGGTATTCATTAACCATACACTCCAGTATATCAGTAAGCCTGTTTTGTAATAGCGGTATAAACATACTGCATAAAGATTCTTTCTGAATCCGAAAACGCTGAAGCTCGTGTATGATGGAGTTTCTATCATTGAAAAGCCATTCGGAATGAAAAAGAATATATCCTTCCGCATCCGCAGATAACTCCCAGGAATGTATCTGTCCCGGAGTCAGGATGAAAGCACTCCCTGGTTTTACCTCGTATCTTTTAAAGTCAATATCATGTGTGCCGGTGCCATTTGTAAAATAAGTAATCATGACGGTTGAATGTCTGTGGGGCTTTTCTATATAATGATGATAGGTAGTGAAATGATCCGAAATCCTGTTGATATAAAAATCTTCGGAAACAGAAAATTTACTGAATAATTCGGTAGTGAGGGTGCTTACTTTCTCTTTCATAATGTATGTCCTCTAAAAAAACAATCTGAAAATGTACATTCAGTAGATAATGTCCTAAAAATACAACTTTCTACGTAATCACCCTAACTAACCGGTGTTACCTGTATGCTACCTTTGGTGTATAACTTTAAAACTTTAAAAAATGGCAAAGATTCTTTGTGTACTTTATCCTGACCCCGTAACAGGTTATCCTCCGAAATATGCCCGTACAAGCATTCCTGAAATCCAGGTATATCCTAACGGACAGGCTACGCCTAAACCGACGGGGGAACTGGGCTTTACCCCCGGTGAATTGCTGGGATGTGTTTCCGGTGCGTTAGGTTTGCGCTCTTATCTGGAAGCAAACGGCCATGAGCTGATCGTAACCAGCGATAAGGAGGGTGCAGATTCCGTATTTGAACGTCATTTGCCCGATGCAGATGTCGTAATTTCCCAACCTTTCTGGCCTGCCTACCTTACGGCAGAAAGAATTGCGAAGGCTAAAAACCTCAAACTGGCTTTGACTGCCGGTATCGGTTCGGATCAC
>JAATGT010000170.1 GCA_015654525.1 Bacteroidales bacterium | reverse complement strand
AATAGGGCTAAATATAACCTAATTATGTATAATAGCCGCACAAAATCAACGCTTTGCCCCGCTCCGCTGCCCGAAGAATAAGCCCCTAAAGGGAGAGCGGAAAGAATAAAACACCTAATCGGTGAGTTGTTTAGCCGTTCCGGCAATATAAAACCTCAAGATTTCCCCACCACCCAACAGTTGTGCAGTGAAAAGAAAAATATATCGAGTTTTATTTCCTTGTGCCTGCGGTCGGTTCATTCACTTTGCTCATTTCGTTCCAGGCTCTACATTCATTTCGAAATACTCATTCACTACGATTCCTTACATTTCATTCCGCTTTCGTTCATTTCACCCACCTCAGCACCCCACAGCATAAGTGGCTCAGTCACTCCATGCCACAAATCCACGCAGTCATTCCATTTCGTTCAACGGTTGCTTATCCACCCACGTTGAAAACCTTGCAAACTTTGCAAGATTTGCAACCTTCCACCCACAAAAGCAACCAGTTAAGCTCCATTCCGTTTCCTCACCACCTATGCTCTTTTCCAACGCTAACCCAATGGTATATTTTCTTTCCCTGCGACGTATTAGCCCCAAAAGAACTAATCACCTGAAGGCAGTAAGGTAAGAATAAAACAAGCATAGCTTGCGTTTAAAGCCGTTCCGGCAATATCGCCGATAAATGATATTGATAACCTAATAGCTTATCAAAACCATTTTTCAAATAGGCAGAACGGTACACATACCTTGCTTGGTTTAAATAAAACCAAACAAGAAATGTGACGAGTTGACTTTAATGCCCCGCAAAAGCCGTTCGGCAAAAATAGGTAAGTTTATCAATGTGGTTTTTGCCGAACCACTTTTGACCAATAGGGGACAGCGGAATACAAACAATGAAAACCCCAGCCCCTTTTTGTGAGGGGCATTTATCGCTTTTCATTCTTTGTAAACGTGTTTGGCACTTCGTGCAATATAATGTGAATTACCACTGTCATATTTAAACTTCTACATAAAAAAGAGAAAAAGAAAGATAATATAAGATGGTTTACGCTTCGCGTGAAGAGAAGAGAAAGAGGTGTTTACTTTTGGTTATGTATGTAGTTTAATGTTTTTTTCTGGAGATTATTATATTTTGTAGTTCGAAGCGTTTTTAATATAGGTTTTTAAGACATAAGCAAGCTCCTAGTTGTCATAATAATGAAAGTAAAGTATTCGTACATAAGTCCACCATAAGTCCACCATAAGCCCACCATAAGCCCACCCATTACAAGAAATGCATATCAAGATAGGAGCAAAAAAAGGAGCGTCCCAGTTGGAACGCTCCTCTCATAGTTTAATAACCACTGTAAAGTTATTAGAATACTGTTTGAATCTTCAATGCATTACCTGTATTGAACAGATAATAATTTGCACCGGCTTTTTGATAAAACTCAATTCCAATACAACTTAAAAGACTATCGTCGGTTGTAAGCGTTGGACTGCCAGGCAAAGTACTTATAATTGAAATTGGGTCTGAAACAGTTGCTCCAACTTCAATATAATCTGAATATGTGACATTCGAAAGTTCATTCAAAACTGAATCTATCGGTTCATAGATTTTAGTTGATGAATTATATGCAAAATCAGAAATTACCGAAATTGCATTCACCAAACGAAAATGAGTGGCTCCGGCAGGTGTTTTCACTTGACTTTGTGTATTGAATGGCTCAACAGACATCGTCACTGTGTTCCGTTCTGGACTTGTTGCAATTTCTACAGGAGCTGTAAACTTTCCTTCAAAACAGCTATTACGGTTGAAATTGAGGCCTACTAAATACTTTGATTGAGTCGAAACTAAAATAGCACGATAACCACGAGCTTCAGTTTGATCTTCCAAGTTAATCTTTTTCATGATAGCCGTTAATCTTCCTGTAAGTTGAGGGTCGCTCATTTGTTTCATAAGTTGAGCTAATCCAACACGAACCGATTTGCCGATTGCTGCACAGCCTCCAAATTCATTCATGTTTTCACGAGTTCTGACGAATGCAGGATCACTTTTTATCTGTTCTGAACTTGCACCTCCATTTAACCCAGCAAAATTGCCGGTTAAACCTTTAATTTTAAAGTGACGTATGTCCCCAATCGTCCCTTTGTACTTAACAACGCCAATCTGCTTAGCCATAGTTATAAATTTTAATAAATTTTGAAAATTAATTTTACCCAAATATACAAACTAATAAACTATGCTTCAAATAGTTAAATCAATGTAATATAAAGTATTTGAATGCAATAGAGCAATAAATTCTATAAATACATCTATATTTAAGCAGAGTAGTTGACAGAAATGATGAAATATTGAATAACCAATTCGTTAAACCAAAAGGGAGGAATCAATTTTGGAGACGGGTGCGGTAGAAAATTTCTAAATTAAAACAGAAAAAAAAGACTCAGCAAATGGAATTTTGAATTAAGAATAGAATTGGGAAGATTATGAAAGAATGATTGCTGAAGGTTATTGGAAGGCCTATAGCCGCTATTATTGCCAAGAACTAGCAAACTATCAGCAACTAAATTTAAGGGCTAAGAACGAAAGAAAAGGATTATGTGGTGAAATAGTTGATTTTTGAGCTGTAAAACGGCTGAAAGGCTTGATTTTACTCACTTTTCTATTTGTTTATTAATTGTTTATTCTGTAAGAAAAATGTATAGAAAAATGTATAGAAACAAAAACAGCCACATACATTTTACTGTAAGTGGCTGATTTTTAAGTCGGGGTAGCGGGATTCGAACCCACGACCCCCTGCTCCCAAAGCAGGTGCGCTAACCGGACTGCGCTACACCCCGAGTGTTTTCTTTGAAATGTTTTGCGTTTTGCAATGCAAATGTATTTCTGAAAAGCGAGTGCAAAGATACGCGCTTTTTCGGATATAACAAACTATTTGTTGTATTTTTGCGATAAAAATAATAGAAAGCTTATTTGTAGATTTCAAATAGCTGAAAAATAAAAACTTAGAAATGGCCGGCATTTATATACATATTCCTTTTTGTAAAAAGAGATGCACTTACTGTGATTTTTACACAGAAGTTGCTCCTAAATTAATACCAACTTTAGTCGACAACATCATAAAAGAGCTCGAAATTCGCAGAGATTATTTGCAGAATGAGCCTATACATACTATTTATTTTGGAGGAGGCACTCCGAGTATCCTGAAAATTGATCAATTCTCGAAGATATTCGATGTTATTTATAGCACTTATCCCGTAGACAAAGATGCAGAAGTTACTTTTGAGGCTAACCCGGATGATTTGACTGTTGAATTTTTCAACTCTATACACTCATTGCCGTTTAATCGAATCAGCATTGGCATTCAATCTTTCAATGATGAGGATCTAAAAAGAGTTAATCGTCGACATTCTGCCAAGCAAGCTATTGAAGCTGTTAAAAACTCACAAAATGCAGGTTTCAATAATATTAGTATTGATTTGATATATGGTTTGCCATTTCAGACTCTTGCTGATTGGGAGCAACAACTAAATACTGCTTTAGATCTTAATATACAACATATTTCTGCTTATGGACTAACTTATGAAGAAGGAACTGCATTATGGAAACAACGCGAAAAAGGACGAGTAAAATCTATTGATGATGACATAATGAATGAAATGTATTTATTGTTGGTTAAGAAAACGAAAGAAAAAGGTTTTGAAGCTTATGAAATATCTAACTTTGCCACTCAAGGTTTTCGCTCCCGGCACAATTCATCTTACTGGAAACAATCTGCATATCTTGGAATAGGGCCTTCGGCTCATTCCTTCGACTTAAAGTCCAGGCAGTGGAACGTAGCATCAATAACTAAATATATAGATGCTATTGAGCATAATACTACTTTATTTGAACGGGAGGAACTGACACTTTTCGATCGATATAACGATTATGTAATGGTTTCCTTGCGAACTTTGGAAGGGATAGATCTCGCATTTTTAGAACAAACATTTGGCCAAGAACTAAAAAATTATTGTTACGAAAATATTAAATCATTTATAGACACTAACAAAGTCATTTTTACCAATAACAGATTATGTTTAACGGACGAAGGCATAATGATTTCCAATCAAATTTTAATCCAGCTTATGCAAGTATAGTTTTAAAAAAAATCGTACTTTTGTGACTTAATATTTCAATGTTATTTATGGAAAAGATGAATCAGAAAAGCAATTTTCGTATAAAATTCAGGCGTGCGTTTTGGGGGCTATTTGCATTTGGAATCCTTTGTTTAGCTTTAATGTTTTTATCTATTAATATGGGTTGGATTGGTTACCTCCCTCCTATTGATGAATTACAAAATCCGAAAAATAAATATGCAACTGAAGTATATTCATCTGATTTACAAGTTTTAGGTGGTTACTTTTATAGTAAGCAAAATCGCGTTGGAGTTCATTATAATGAAATATCTAAAAATGTTGTCAATGCACTGGTTGCTACTGAAGATGTTCGGTTTTATGACCATTCGGGCGTTGATGGACGTGCAGTGACTCGTGCAGTGGTGCTTACGGGGATTTTTCACCGCAAAAATTCGGGAGGAGGAAGTACCATTACGCAGCAGCTTGCCAAACAGCTCTACTCTCCACAAGTTAATAACCTTATTGAACGTGCATTGCAAAAGCCGATTGAATGGGTGATTGCCTTTAAACTGGAACGTTTGTATACCAAAGAAGAAATTCTGGCAATGTACCTCAATCAGTTTGATTTTCTGAACAACGCCGTTGGAATAAAATCGGCCGCCCGAATTTATTTCAGCAAATCACCGGCTGCTCTGAAAGTAGAAGAAGCAGCCACTCTGGTAGGTATGTGCAAAAACCCCTCTTACTTTAACCCGGTGAGGTATAACCAACGGACACTTGAGCGTAGAAATGTGGTGCTGAATCAAATGCGAAAAGCCGATTTCATAACCAGTGCCCAGTTCGATTCATTAAAAGCTCTTCCACTTGCTTTAAAATATCAGAAGGTTGATCATAAATTAGGATTAGCAGCTTACTTCAGAGAGTATTTGCGCATAATGCTTAGTGCTAAGGAACCTAACCGGAGCGATTATGCCAGCTGGCAACAGGGTAAATACGAAGAAGACCGGAAAGCATGGGATACAAATCCCTTGTATGGATTTTGCAATAAAAATAAAAAAGCAGACGGTACTCCGTATAATATCTACACCGATGGTTTGAAGATATATACGACTATAGACTCCCGCATGCAACGATATGCCGAGGATGCTGTAGAAGATCATATGCAATCGCTGCAAAAGTCGTTCTTTAAAGAAAAGAAAAACAGAAGTTATGCTCCGTTTTCGCGCAGTATGAAGCAGGAAGATATTGATGCCACTATGAAGCGTAGTATGAAGCAGTCAGACCGGTATATGCGGATGAAGGCTGCAGGGCATTCGGAGTCAGAAATAGAGACGGCATTTAATAAGAAAATTGAAATGCAGGCATTTTCGTACAAAGGAGATGTTGATACGATTATGTCACCTATGGACTCGATTCGTTATCATAAATACTTTTTACGTTGTGGTTTGATGTCAATGAATCCACATACCGGAGATGTAAAGGCTTACGTTGGAGGTCCTGATTTTTCTCAGTTTCAGTATGACATGGTGAATGCCGGTCGGCGTCAGGTGGGTTCTACTGTGAAGCCTTATTTATACACGCTGGCCATGGAAGAGGGTATGTGGCCCTGTGATAAAACAACCAGGCAACCCATAACACTGAAGGATGGAAATGGAAGATCGTGGACACCAAAGACCACTACAAAGAATAAAAGCATTGGCGACATTGTTTCATTGCGATGGGGATTGTCAAACTCGGATAACTGGATTTCGGCTTATCTGATGAGTTTATTCTCGCCGGAAGCTATGGTAAAACTTATGCGTTCTTTTGGTATTAGTGGTCACTTAGATCCGGTTGTTTCATTATGCCTGGGTATCTGTGACATATCGGTGGCCGAAATGGTTGATGCTTATACGGCCTTCCCCAATAAAGGAATTCGTGTGGAGCCGGTGTATGTAACGCGTATTGAAGATTCAAACGGCAATGTGATTGGAAAGTTTACACCTCAGATGCATGAAATATTCAGCGAATCGACTGCGTATAAAATGATTTATATGATGCGGGCTGTGGTTGATAGCGGTACCGGCGGTAGGATTCGACGTGATTATGGACTTATGATGCCTATGGGTGGTAAAACCGGTACAACTCAGAATAACTCCGATGGATGGTTTATGGGATACACTCCGTCTCTGGTATCGGGTGTTTGGGTTGGAGGTGAAGACCGTTCCATCCACTTTGATAATATTGCTCAGGGACAAGGAGCAAGTATGTCATTGCCAATATGGGCATTATATATGAAAAAGGTATTGGCAGATAAAGAGTTGGGATACTCAGCAACCGAACAGTTTGATGTCCCCAGCTCATTTAATGCCAATTCGGGGTGTGAAGCAAACGCATTTGAATAATTAATTATTTAATATTTACCTCTTGAAAAAAGTATTATTTATAACAGCTTGTCTTTTGTGTCAGGGAGTTGCTATGGCGCAATGGAATACGGAACGTATTCTGAGCATTGGTCAAAATGCCTTGTATTTCGAAGACTATGTATTGTCCATTCAATACTTTAATCAGGTGATAAGAATAAAACCGTATTTGGCAGAGCCTTATCTGAACAGGGCTATTGCCAAAATACAGCTTGGCGATTATCAGGGGGCCGATCAGGATTGCTCGGAAGCTATTGACCGGAATCCGTTTTTACCTCAGGCGTACTACGCTCGTGGTTTTGCCCGGCGGAAAATGAGTTATTTCAAGGAGGCCATTGCCGACTTTACGAAAGCGTTGGAATTTAGTCCGAATAACCTGAATTTACTAATGAGCCGGATGGATGCCCGGGATGCTAATAAGGACTACCAAGGGGCAATGAGCGACTTGGAGGCTTATTTAAAACTAAATCCTAAAAATAATACATTACTTTACGAGAAAGGCAGACTTCAATTAGAACAAAAAGATACTGTTAGCGCCGAAAAAACATTCAGTCAATTCATTCTAAAAGACAGTACTAACAGTCTCAGCTGGAGTTCGAGGGCATTTCTCCGAATGCAGCGAGACGACAAAGATGGTGCTTTAAAAGATTATACCGAAGCCATTAAACGCAATTCGACCTTTGCCGGTGACTATATCAACCGGGGTATTTTGAATGTGGAAAAGAAAAATTATAATCAGGCACTTAGCGATTATGATCATGCTGTTAAGCTCGATAAAAATGATGCTCTGGTTTATTATAACCGGGGGTTGCTCAGGGCCAACCTGGGTGATAATAATAATGCTTTGTCCGATCTGACCATGGTGCTGAAGATGGATTCGAGCAATACGGAAGCTTTGCTCAGAAAAGCGATGTTGGAGCAAACCATTGGCAGTTACAGAAGTGCAATCAGGGATTACAAAATAATTATTACCCGATATAAATATTTCATACCAGCCTATCAAGGCATTGCAGAGGCTGAAGAGGCACTGGGCAACCAGAAAGTAGGTTATCAATACCGCCAGATGGCCAGCAATATTGAGAAAAACAAAGACTATATTAACCGGAAGAACAAACAAATGCTTCAGGCTACAAATAAGTTAGCAGCCAATTCGCAAAAAAGTTCCAACAGCCGGAAGACAGAGTTGTTCAATCGTTTTGCAGCTCAAAATATGGATGACACGGAAGCCGAATCGAAATATACCGACGCTACACGGGGTGCTGTGCAGGATAAATACACGGATGTTATTAATGAAAAGAACTTTGTGCTGACCTATTATTCAAAAATAGATGAAATCAGACATACCAATTTGTATTATCCAACGCTTGAGCAATACAACAAGGAAAACAAGCTGAGCTCCATTTTGAAAATAACCAACAATGAAGTAACTCTGACGGCTGAACTGATAAATAGTCATTTTGAAGCTATCAATGAATTGTCGTTGAAATTGTCCAAGGATACTAACAATGCCGACATTTACTTTAACAGAGCTTTAGAATTTGCCATGGTACAGGACTTTAATAGTTCAGTTGAAGATTTAAACAAAGCAATTGCGCTTCGTCCTAATTTTATGCTGGCTTATTTCTGCCGTGCAACTATTCGATACAAACTGATTGAGTATACTAAAAATGCCACTATAGATCAGAATAATGCTGGCACTGACCGGGCAAAGAAAACAGCTGCAGATCAGCAATCTTTGTTTGATGTAGAAAAGGTAATGCAAGACTATGAAAAGGTAAACATGCTTACTCCCGATTTTGAGTTTGCTTACTTTAATATGGCGAATATTTTATGCACTCAAAAGGACTTTCAGACTGCTATTTCTAATTATACCAAATGTATTGAAATAGATCGGGACTTTGCCGAAGCATACTTTAACCGCGGACTGACCTATTTGTTTATAGGCGAAGATGCCAAGGGCCTGGCCGACCTGAGTAAATCTGGCGAACTGGGCATTTACAGAGCTTATAATCTGATTCAACGGTTTAAAAAATAGGATGTTTTCAAATAAGCTATTTTATCCCCGGCATTAGAACAGTTCTATTGCCTCGGATAGAACTGTTCTATCCGAGGCAATAGAGAGTCTCTATCCCCTCGGATAGAGACTCTCTAATGTGAAAATAACTCTCATATATGCCAGAGACCTATTCTCTGTTCTATATGAGAGTTATTTTATAAAGTTTGATTTATTTATACGTATCTACAGCATCAGACCGATACCGAAAGCGTTTTATCAAAAGTACATGTTTTGGGTTGTTTCAATAAAGTACCACCTGTATATTTTGTTACCACCTTGAGCGTATAAGTTCCGGCAGGTAATGCGGGTATCATGGTAATAATGGTGGAGGGTTTGTTTTGAACAACTACCTGTGCCTTTAGTGCTTGCCCAGAAGCAGGTACAAACCACAAACCGCACTCGACATCGTCGCCTGCTATTTTAATATTATTTCCAAATAATTCAACAACACCGTTGGGCGTAAGCACATCATTTACTTTGCCCGAAACGCTGTATTTCACCTCCAGTATCTGAGGCAGAGGATTCACAGCCGTGGTTTTTTCCAGTGTAATATTACCTTCCAGCGCACGCAACAAAGTACCTTTTGTTATATTTATGTTTAGTTTGTGGCGAGTAGGATCAAAGGTATCCAGCGGTCCTTCAAATACGCCCGAAATAGAAAACGAAGTAGAAATCAGCGGTGTATTGATTGTACTACCTTCGTTGGTAATATCTACCACAGTTTCCTGTAAGGCATTTACCACAGCTCCCACATCCGTTTTGGTAAGTGATGTACCACGTTTCAGCAAATGGGCAATAACTGCGTCCATAGCGAAACTACTCAATGGCTGTACCACGGCCATATAATCATCGGTACGTTCTGTAAGCAAATTTTCAATTAATGAATACTTCAACATAATGATTAGTTTTAAATGGTCCTTTTATATAAAATATCGGTTGCAAATATATTTTTTTTGTTTCAAATAAACAAGCAATATGTTGTAGAACATAAAAACCCTATTGCACAGTAAGTACAATAGGGTTCGTAAATGGAATATTGATGTTTCTTTTATAACCGAATGGCAAATTTCTTAAGCCGCGTATCCAGCATATGTGCAGGTATAATCTGCTTGATACATTCTGCAACGGCATTGATAACCCCTTCGCGAACAAAGTCGTGGCGAATAACGATGGAAATCTCGCGCGTTGCTTCGGGGTTTACGATGCTTCGCAAATTCAGTTTCTGACTTTCGCTCAACAACTCGATATGAAGTTCGGGAATAACGGTATATCCACCGTTCAAATCTACAATTTTGACCAGGGTATCAATACTTCCGGCTTCGTAAGTTGACGATTGCAACGGTTTTTCATGGCAGAAATTAAACACCTGGTTGCGCAGGCAATGCCCCTCTTCCAGCACCCACAGTTTATCCAGCGGCATATCGGTAGCCGATAGTTCGGTGCGCTTGTATATGGGTTCAGTGGGCGAAATATAGGCTGCAAACTTTTCGTAATACAGTGGCACTTCCAGAATTTTCGGGTCGTCGAGCGGTGTGGAAAGTATAGCCATATCAATCTCGGCTATACGCAGTTTTTCAATAATGGTATCGGTGTGCATTTCGCTTATCTTAAGCGAAAGTTCAGGGTATAATTTTTTAAACGAAGCTATAAACCGGGGCAGTAGATAAGGTGCAATGGTTGGAATAACAGCCAGATGGAGTGTCCCGGTAAGCTCTTCTTTGGTACTTTTAATACTTTCCTTCAGTTGATTTGCCTGATAAATAATTACCTGAGCCTGACTGATAATCTGTGTCCCTATTTCGGTTACTTCTATTGGCTGTCGCGACCGGTCAAATATTTTACAATCAAGTTCTTCTTCCAGCTTTTGAACCATAGCACTCAACGTTGGTTGAGTAACACCACACAATTCGGCTGCGCGCACAAAATGGCGTGTTTTTTCCAGCGCCAATACATATTCCAGTTGTTGTAAAGTCATACTATATAGTTATTATGAATATCCTCTTTGTTACCTAAAATAATATCGATAGATATTATCTTTTGTGGACTTCAAAAATAATTTTCACCACAAAAGTCACAAAAGCTACACAAAAGCAAATAATGAAAATTTTGAGCTATATATCCTCTGCATTTTCAAGGAAACAAAAGCTAAGTTTTTATTTCATAAAAACTTTTGTGTGACCTTTGTGCCTTTTGTGGTGTTTTCTTTTGAATAAGTAAAATAAAGGATAATCGTATAGTTATTATCTATGCAAAGGTAATAAATATATAGATAACTATGGAAGAATAGTTGTCTGAAATCCTTATTCAGTGAAAGCCTTGTAACTCCTAAGTATTCCTTTGTAAGTACATGCCATGAGTTAGTTTATATTAAAAATGATATCTTAACTGCCCTAAACCCCTAAAGGGACTTGAAGTTACTTTCGACTCCTAAAAGCGGTACGTGCAACCAGTAAAAATCCCGCATACCACTCTTTAAGTCCTCTTTAGGGGATTTAGGGGCACAACAATCGAAGAATTCAGACCTTTTCTCCGTAGGAGATATACAATGTAGAACTTGTGAATGTCCTACGGACAACTATTTATTGATCTATTTTTTTCTATGGATATTAATTGCCTACGGCAAATCAGTATTGTTCAGTAAAAACTGTAGATTCTTCACTTCGTTCGAAATGAAGAATCTCTTACAAAAACTTGATTTGTAAAGTTTACCTGACAACAATACCGGCAAGTATAATTAGTTTTTATGTTGTATCACAATATTCCTAGCCCAGCTCTTGTAACTCGTAACTATTCCCTTGTAACTATCTAATTCTTGCTAAATCAGAAAAAAACAGCAATTAATTTAATTCTGAATTCCGGATAACCGGTTCTAGCCTAACTTCTGTATCTTTGCATATCATTCATATTCAAATACAACCATGAAGAAAAAAATCTTAGTGTTATCATTGTTTTTAGTCAGTATATCGTTGTCGTTTACGCAAGCTCAGTTGCTTTGGAAAGTGAGCGGAAACGGATTGAAACATCCCTCCTACCTCTTTGCCACACACAATCTTGTTTCTATTGACTACCTCGACAGTATCCCCGGATTATTTAAAGCGTTTAATGAAACAAATACCGTGGTGGCCGAAATAGTGATGAACAATATTGATGCTGCAGCCAAAATACAGCAAGCTGCATTGCTTCCAAATCATATAAAAGTAAAGGATTTGCTTAATGATGAAGAATATAAGCTGGTTGATCAGGAATTGAAATCGACCATGAAGCTTGGGTTGAAAGAGTTGGCCATGATGAATCCGGCTTTAATCCGCACCCTGTACGAGATGGAACTATATAAGAAACGGACCGGTTTTACCGAAGATAAACAATCGGTATCATACTTCCAACTGGTAGCTGCCGACAAAGATAAACGGGTTGTAGGGCTGGAAACACTGGATCAGCAGATTAAGAATCTGTTTGGCAGCGGTAGTTTCGAACGGCAAGCCGATATATTGGTACAAACCGTGCAGCACAAAGACAGCATACTGGCCGATATGATTCATCAAATAAAATTGTATAAAGCAGGTAATCTGGAGGAATTGGTTCAGTTGGCAAAAACGAAAGGAACCATGACCAGCGTTACTGAAGAAGAATATGCCCAGCAGGTGGACAACCGTACAGCCGACTGGATAACAAAACTGCCTGCCCTGATGAAAGAAGCTTCTTGTTTTATCACTCTCGACGCTAGTCATTTTGGAGGTAAAGCGGGCCTAATACAGCTGTTGGAAAAAGCCGGGTATAAAGTAAAAGCCGAGAAACTATAAGAAAGAGGCGTGGTTTAATACGTACCTTTTCCAAAGTTTTAGACTTTGGAAAAGGTATAAACAGCCTTGTAACTATCAAAATATTTTGCGGTAAATATGGCAATAAGGAGTTCCCTGCTTTTTGTCGTAATACTCCTGATGATAATCTTCCGCTTTCCAGAATTCCGGTGCCGGATGCAACACAGTGGCTACTTTATAACCTTTGTCCGACAAAATACCGATGTACTTTTCTGCTATCTGTTTTTGTGATGTGGATGTATAAAAGATAACCGAACGATACTGATCGCCTATATCCGGTCCCTGCCCTCCTACCTGCGTAAAGTCATGTGTCTCGAAATATAACTTAATCATGTCCTCGTAAGTGGTTTTGCTATTATCAAAAACCACTTCGGTAGTTTCCACATGGCCGGTCTCGCCTGTACACACTTCTTTATAAGTCGGATTTTTAGTATGTCCACCCATATATCCCACTGTAGTTGAAATCACTCCTTTGGCTTTCATAAAATGATACTGTGTTCCCCAAAAACATCCTGAAGCAAAGTAAGCCGTTTCATGATGATCGCCTGAGATTGCTGTATTTTCGTCAGCCGGAATAAATTTCATGGATATCGAATTCACGCAGTGTCGGATGTTTTTTGTCGTAAATCTTTCCCCTTCAAAAATATGCCCTAAATGACCACCGCAGTTGGCACAGACAATTTCAGTACGCTGACCATCGGCATCGGGAATGCGTTTCACTGCCCCTGGAATTTCATCATCAAAACTCGGCCAGCCGCAATGCGATTCAAATTTATCTTCGGATCGGTATAAAGCTGCACCACATTGCTTACAAACATAGGTACCCTGAGCTTTATTGTCAACATATTCGCCCGTAAAGGGTCTTTCAGTGGCCTTATGTAATATAACGGCTTGTTCTTCGGGAGTTAATGAATTATATTTCATCTTCTTTATTTGTTGATTACATGCTGTCTGACTGATAGATAGCATAATTGTTATTAGTATAAACAGATTTGTTTTCATTGTCTGCATGTGTCTGATGTAGACTTATAAACAGATGAAAACAATCTTTGTTCGTTGAAACAGCAAACGCCTTTGAAATAAAGGCGTTTTGAATTAAGATATATTATGCTGAAAAACACTATCGCAGACGATCCAGCGATTTTACCAGATTCTCATCTTTACCTATTGCACCTATGGCCAGAAAAGTCAGAATAAGATTGATAATAGGTAAAACAGCAGTTATACGCAGATGACAGTCAGCTTGTAACCTACTGCATGCCGGCCATAAATAGCTAAACAATACTACGTAATAACCAACCATGAAAATCATATTGATTACCGAAAGGCGAATTTGTTTTACCCTGTTTTTATAAGAAAAGATTGTAATCAGAGCAATTATTGGAACTACTGCAGAGATAGTAGTTACTCCCCATATATTCGATTCCAACGTATTTCCTGTAGGCTTAACCAGCGATATACCTTTGAAATCAACAAGGTAAGTCAATTTAGTTATGAGACTTATTAAATCTGCAATTGGCGAGAACAGAATAAATCCCGATAAAATAACGATCAATAATAAATAAACTGTTTGAATTCTTTGTATCATAAATTATTTAGTTTGTTTTTTCCACTGTAAATTTCGAACTTCATAAATACGTTCAATAATGTCCACAACTTTCAATCCTTCAAGTACATTGGTGGTTATAGGACCTTTATCATTAAGCTTCTCTATTACATTTTCAATCACATAATGATGATTCTGAGCAGAGCCTTTGTACAATCCATAATCATTGGGCGGATTGGATAATGCTAGTTCAGGCATTACATAATCTTTTATGTGGCAATAGCTCACTTCATTCATATATTGTCCGGCAACCTTTACCGTTCCGTTTTCTCCAATTATAGTGATGCTGCTTTCGAGGTTTGTATCCCACACGGCTGTTGAGTAGTTCAAACCGCCCATTCCCCCATTTATAAAGTCAAAAGTAACTATACCACTATCTTCAAAATCAGTCAGATCTTTATGACTGAAATCACCAAAGTTGCCATGTATATTCTGAATATCGCCGAACAGCCAATACATGATATCGATAAAGTGAGAGAATTGAGTGAATAATGTTCCACCATCCAATTTAGCATCACCATGCCAGGTTTTTTTATTATAGTAGCGTTCATCGCGATTCCAGAAACAATCCAGCTTCACCATAAATATCTTACCAAGCGTATTGTTATCAATCAAGTGTTTCAACCAGACTGATGGTGGCGAATAGCGATTTTGCATAACACTGAAAACATGACGCGACATTTCCAACGATTTAAACAGAATTTTCTCTGCATCATGTTTTGTCAATGCAATTGGCTTTTCAAGTACCACATGTTTTTTGGCTGCTAACGCCTTGATAGCATATTCAGCATGATAACCATTGGGGGTACAAATGTTAATTACATCAATATCCAGATTGGCAGTTAATAATTCATTGTAATCGCGGAAGTAGAGTTCTTGCGTATCAGCCAGCCCCAGTTCTTCTTTTGATAACACGTCGCATATAGCCACCAATTCAGAGTCCGGATTGCGTCGAATCATTTCTGCATGACGTTTTCCTATATGTCCTTGTCCTATTACTGCAAATTTAATCATAATAGTATGCTATAATTAGTTATTTGACTCTCTTTACTTCTCCACCTTCCAGTTCATATTCTTGCCTTGTTTCCGGACAAACAGCTTTGTTCTTAATATCAAACTGAAGCTTAAGTCCGTTCTCACTTACCCAACCTATTTGTCTGGCCGGGTTACCAACTACCAATGCATAGGGTTTAACTGCTTTGGTAACAACTGCTCCGGCACCTATCATAGCATATTTGCCAATTTCATTACCACAAACTACTGTAGCATTGGCTCCTACACTTGCACCTTTATGAACAAGCGTTTGGGCATATTCATTTTTACGGTTCACATGACTTCGTGGATTAATCACGTTTGTAAAGACCATCGAAGGACCCAGAAAAACATCATCTTCACAAATTACGCCCGTGTATACCGACACATTATTTTGTATCTTAACATTTCTGCCAAGTTTGACAGCCGACGAAATTACTACATTTTGCCCAATATTACAAGCTTCTCCGATAATGCAACCTGACATAATATGCGAAAAATGCCATATTTTTGTACCAATTCCGATTTCGCAATCCTGATCAATTATGGCTGTTGGGTGTGCAAAGTAGTTCATCTTATTTTGTTGATTGGTTAATCCGTTAACTAGCTAATTTTAATATGTAATTAGTACTACTTTATAAATTCCAAAACAGTTCGGGTTATATAAGCTAATTGCTCTTCAGTCAACTCGGTATGCATAGGCAATGACAATACACACTCACAGAGTCTTTCGGCAACCGGGAAATCGCCTGCTTTGTAACGGACATTTTGATAGGCTTTTTGCAAGTGCAATGGAACAGGATAATATATCATAGCAGGAATGCCTCTGTCTGCCAGATATTTTTGTAGTGCAGTTCTGTCTACAGCTTGTAGCTTTAGTGTGTATTGATGAAAGACGTGTGTGGAATTCGTTGATCGTGTAGGAATGATCAATTTATCGGTAGAAGCAAAAGCTGTATCGTAAAATGCCGCAGAAGCTTGTCGTGCTGCATTATATTCATCAAGGTGTTTTAATTTTACTTGTAATACAGCAGCCTGAATACTATCGAGCCGGGAGTTTACCCCAACTATGTCATGGTGATAACGAACTACCATGCCATGATTAGCTATTGAGCGTATTTTTGCGGCCAATAGATCATTGTTGGTAAAAAGAGCCCCTCCATCACCAAAGCAACCTAAGTTTTTGGATGGAAAAAATGACGTACAGCCTATATCTCCCATGCAGCCTGACTTAAACTGTTGCCCGTCGGAAAATGTATAAACAGAGCCTATGGACTGGCAAGCATCTTCAACTACAAAAAGATTGTGTTCTTGCGCCAGATTCATAATGGCTTCCATATCGGCATTCTGACCGAAAAGATGAACCGGAACGATAGCCTTTGTCCGGGGGGTAATGGCATTTTTTATTGTTTCAACCAAAATATCAAATGTGTCCGGATCTACATCAACAACAACCGGTGTAAGACCAAGCAGAGCCACTACTTCAGCCGTAGCAATAAAGGTAAAAGTGGGGGTTATTACTTCGTCTCCCGGTTTTAAACCAAGAGCCATCAAAGCAATTTGTAAAGCATCAGTTCCATTACCAACCGGAATAACGTGCTTTACCCTCAAATAGGTTTCCAGTTCATGTTGAAAATCATTGACCTTACCACCTTTTATGAAAGTAGTAGTGTCAATCACTTCTTGTATGCCGGCATTGACTTCTGTTCTTATTTTTTCGTATTGACTGCGTAAGTCAACCATTTGAATGTCTTTCATAGAAGTACACCTATTTTTGTTCCAGAATAAACTCCACTTCTTGCGGTATAATTCGGATATTGGAAATATGTGAAGTATTATTTTTGATCTTTAATGCCTGCTTAGTCTGCTTTGATAGCTTTAATTCATTATAATCCAAATAGACCTGAATATCCGATGGAGACAAGATATTAAATCTGCTGAGACCAACAGTATACGTAGCATTGACAAATGCCGGAAAAGTACGGATAGCTAAATTATCCGGGCAATTTAGTGTAACAATAGAAATTTGAACTTTACGTTCGGTAAATGCCTCAACAAAAACGCTCACCTTGGTTTTCTTTACAGAAAAATGAACATGCTTAATTGGTTTCAATTTTGCTTGAAAATAAGCAGTATCATTCAGATTTTTTGGCTCAAGGAATTCTGTAGATATATATTTTAAACTATCCAATGTTTTTTTTGGACCAAATACAGTAACTTTGTTAGGTTCGAGAACTATTTTATCACTCAGCATATATTGATGAGCCAATCCTATTCTCGAAGAAAGATTAATAGGTAAGGTTTTAGTGCATAATTTTTCGTATCGGATATAAATAGAATCAGGTCTGACATCTAATACGGTTGTTGTCGGTTTTAAATATCCTCTGATCGTAGAATTTAATTGATCTGAAGTTATCAGAAATACTCCTTTGCGTGCAAAAACTTTATTTACATCAATTGTCAATGGTGGCAGTTGATTGTTTGCATAATCTAACAAACGGATTCCCTGATCTTTTATATTTAATGATATTTCAGTTGGAGGTGAATTTGTAACGGCGATATTTAAAGGCATTCCCGTATAACGTATAGGTACAGTAATGTGAGTCTCACGCTCTTTACCTAATGCATGGACGAACCAAAAAGCAGATGACAAGACAAGAAAAAGCAAAAAGCTTAAAATATCTTTTGATAAAAAGAATGATTTAAGCTTTTGCGAATAATACTTAAGAAACTTTACGCCGTTATTATCAGCCATAAAACTCTTTTATTTTGCAGGAGTTTGAATATCGTCTGCTGTTGCGAAAACAGAGTTTTTGTCTATTTTAATACGTACATTTTCAGCTATTTCTACTATAACTGTAGTGTCCTTAATTTCTTTAACCTTTCCATAAATACCGCCTGAAGTTACTACTTTGTCTCCTGGTTGCATAGCTTCACGCTGTTTTTTGATTTCTTTTTGACGTTTGCTTTGTGGACGAATCATGAAGAAATAGAAAACCACAAAAATCAACACCATCATTAAAATTCCCGAGTAACTGCTTATGCCACCAGCTCCGGGAGCAGCCGCCTGTAATAAAATGCTTAATAGATTCATATTCTTTCTTGTTTAATTGTTATACTTGCAAAAATAGTTTTTTATTTTTTATTATCGCTAAACATCACTACTTTGATCAGCTTATTTTCTTTTTTAAGCTGCCCAACGATATTATCCAGCACACCATTGATAAAAGTTCCGCTTTTCTCAGTGCTGTATGTTTTTGCAATTTCAATATATTCATTCAGGGTAACATTTACAGGAATTGTGGGGAAACCTAGTAATTCGGCTAATGCTACTTCCATAATTACAATATCCATAAATGCAATACGATCGAGTTCCCAGTTTTGAGTATTAGCGTCAATCATGCCACGAAAAGTCTCTCCCTTGGATAATACACTTCGTAAAAGTATACGGGCAAATTCGGCATCTTCTTCATCTTTAAACATCGGTAAAAGTGGTTGCTCATCACCTTTAGCAGCGTCAAAACGTTTAATCGTTTTAATAATGAAACTAACCACCATTTCTATATCATCGGTCCAGTAGATATTCTGATCCTGAATAGAATCATCTAAATCTTCACTTTGCAAGATTATCTTTTTAAAGATTTTACGCCAAATATCTTTGTCGGCAGCATAATCAGCCGAAGGAGCATTCATGTATTCCACATAAAAATCGGAAACTATTATTTGTTCAAAGAGAACTTTTATGATTTCCGAATCATTCACCCACGAGAGTTTATGAGCATGCAAATATTCATTAAATTCAATATTTTTGGAAAGCTGTTCAACAAAGGAATTGTCAATGAAACGGGTATTAGGGTGAAGATCCTCTTCAGTAGGGCGAAGTTTATTTCTTTTAGTCTCAATACGATCAGCTGCAAACCGCGTAATTTCGATTGACAGTTGAAGCAAATGATAATACAGATCGTAGGTCTTTTCGATACTATGAAACAACTCTTTTTCAGCAACAGGCAACGATTTGCTGTCGCTTTTATAATAGGAATATAAGATTTGAACAATCTTAATACGCAGTAATACTCGGTTAATCATAAAATACAGTGAACGCTTTTTTATTTTCAGTGCAAAGGTAGCTATTTTTTTTGTTACTTCAGCATATTTCAAATAGCAATAATTATCATTGCTAAATAGAAAATTATCAATTGGTTAAACTAGCCATGGAAACCTAAAGCAGGATTCATCATATAAACAATAATCGGCCACTCCATTTACTGCCAGAGTTTTCACAACAGCAGCTTCCGACAATAATTCTTTGGCAAATTTCAGTGTTGTTCCTGTTTTTACCCTGTCATCTACTAATAGTATCCGTTTGCCTTTAAAGTCAAAATCAATCTCGGCCAGTAATTTTGGTTTATCATATAATTTATTTTGCATGGCATCGCGCAGGTTCAGCTTCAACATCTGAAATTCGCACCCAAGACGTTGATTAATCATAGCCGCAGGAATAATACCGCCGTTAGCAATAGCCACTACTATATCAAATGTTTCTGGAATTTCAACTGCCCGTACACGCTCTAACACCTCATCAAAAGACTTCATTCATATCTCTATTATTAATTTATACCAAATAAGAACTGTTACATTTTGTTCATCCTAAGTTTTTCAACTATAGATCACCATTTTGCAATGGCTTTCAAACAGAAAAATCCCCCTACAAGCTGGAATAATATTCCAGGGAAACCTATCCGAATATCTTGCAAAGCAGCAGCAAAACTATTTGTAAGAGCAAATTCAGCTATCATCCCTACTCCCTGATAAAAAAGAATAACCAATAAAATGCTTTGCAACCTGATTTCTTTTGTGCGTTGAGCCATATAAGCGGCAGCAGTAGCCAATAGGGTAGATTTAATAAGAAGAATTGGCAGAACTTCTACAGTCGGCATGCCAAAAAGTACATAGTTGATTAACGGAGAAGCTACGGCCGTAAGTAAACCAGTGAAGAAACCGTATTTATAAGCGGCAATAAGTGTGAAGAAATAAATTGGCAATAACATTTGACCTCCCAATGGAAGTAAGTGACACAATTGTGGTAACACTATATTACCGGCTACAAAGATAGTTGCAAATGCATACGCTTTAATATCAATGACTTTTAGCGTGTGAAGTTTTAGAGTTGATTCCATAATCAAAAGTATTTTATATGACTGATCCGATAGATTTATAAGTAAAAGCATTGTGGTTGGCAATAATTTAAGCTTATTATCGTTTTATAAACAATAGCATTCGACCATATCCAAAATGATTTAAGTCACAAAAATAAGCATATTTTTTGTTTTTTGTTTGAAATTAGTCGATAAATAAAATAAATATGAGGTATGTTTACCTCAAAACAAGTTATTGTGCTTAAGGTATGTTGTATAACGAATAAAAAAGGAACTATAAAATGACAAAATGCAGATTATTTTTCAGATAATCGTATAAAATTGCTTCGATTATTTGATATATTCAAAAAAAATGCAGAAATTTGATCCATGAAATGATTTGATAATTCTGTTGATATTAGTGGTAGAATGTTTCGTTGATTTTAGAATCAGACATTTAAATTTGATATTCTTTAATTGTTTAGAAAAATCAGTAACACTATGAAAATTGAGAAGAAAAAAATTGAAATAGAAAAAAAAGATAACGAAATCATTTATTCTAAAGCAATAAAAGCAGGAAAACGCATTTATTATTTGGATGTAAAAAAAGGCAGGAGTGAAGAATTATTTTTAGCTATTACCGAAAGCAAGAAGAAAATGGTTGGTTTGTTTGACGATAAGCAGGTTACCTACGAAAAGCATAAGATATTTTTGTATAGAGAAGATTTCGGCCGATTTGTTGAGGGATTGAAAGAAGTTGTCCGCTTTATTGAGCGGGAACAAGGCGAATCCACTCCGCGTCCTGAGGAATCTACAGAATTATCAACTTCTGAAGAATCCAAATCTAAAAGTTTCTTTAATAAATTCAAATTTTAATTCAACTATTAGGATAAAGAACAGAGAACCAAGTCTAAGAAACTAATTTCTTAGATCTTGGTTCTTTTCTTTGTCTATTTTATAAAACAACCCTTTATTTATTTTTTAATGAAATCTTTCGCTAGTGACAATTATTCGGGAGTACATCCCGAAGTTTTCGAAGCTCTCCAACGCGCTAATGCGCAACATGAAATTTCCTATGGTGCTGATACCTTCACGGAAAAAGCCAACCAACTTTTTGAAGAACAGGTTGGAAGAGTAACCGTTCTGTATACGTTTAATGGCACAGGTGCCAACGTAACCTGTTTGAAATGTTGTGCACTACCGTTTCAGGCTGTTGTTTGTTCGGAATATGCGCATATACTAGCCGACGAATGCGGCGCCCCTACACAACAAATTGGTTGTTCGCTCCTACCTATCAAAACACCGGATGGGAAACTCACACCAGAAATGATAAAACCTTTACTTAATCGTATAGGAAACGTACATAATACACAGCCTAAGGTTATTTATATCAGTCAGACTACCGAACTGGGAACCGTTTATTCGCTGGCTGAATTAAAAGCACTATGCGACTTTGCACATGCCAACAATATGTATGTTCATTTGGATGGTGCTCGTATTTCGAATGCAGTAGCTGCTCTGGGAGTTAGCTTAAAAGCTGCCACAGTGGATTGCGGTGTGGATATTATGAGTTTTGGAGGAACAAAAAACGGTATTATGTTTGGCGAAGCTGTACTCATCTTCAACGAAGATCTGAAAGCCAGCGCACCTTATTTTCATAAACAGACCACTCAATTATTTTCGAAGAATCGTTTTATTGCAGCACAGTTTACAGCTTTGTTAAGCAATAATTTAGGGTATAGATTGGCAGCTCATGCTAATAAAATGGCTGCCTTATTGGCTTCCAAAGTGAGCGTATTGTCCGGTGTACAGATAACACAACGCGTAGATGCCAACGCTTTGTTTGTTATTATACCCGAAAAAACCATTCAACCTTTACGTGATCTATATCCTTTTTATGAATGGGATGCTGAAACGCACGAACAACGATGGATGTGCTCTTTTGATACAACAGAAGAAGATATTGAACAGTTTGTAAATGCATTGAAGAGTTTGCTATAAACAGAACCAAGTGAATTTAGCAAAAAGTACCTGTATCAAAAGCATGCATTTGATACAGGTACTTTTTCATTTGATTGCAGAATAAAAGACTTCTGAGACAAGCTCTTTAATATGAAGTCTCCTCTCCTACTATTAATAGATATTTCGTCTGCTCTTTTCGCCATCCAGCGTTAGTTTCAGGTTTCGGTGAGCTAGTTTGTAGCCTTTCAGATTAATCAGAATCTGCTCTTTATATCTTTCAGAAACATCAAAGTAAGAGCGGTTATCTTCAACCACTACCTGTTGAATATCGCCTAAACTCAGTCCGGCTTCTTCTACCAAAAACTCAGCCAGTGTATTTTTGGTAAACCCTTGTCCAAAACCCATATTCATATACAAAGTTAGTGGAGTTGTATCTTTTGATTCGGACAGCAGCTTTACTTTTATTTCTGTAAACCGGATATTCAAGTCTTCTTCCAGCACTTTTAATTCGGGCAGATCTTCTTCTTTTACCAGGCAAACCGATATCCCGGACTTACCTGCACGAGCTGTACGCCCGCTACGGTGTGTATAATACTCCGGTTTTTCGGGTAGATGGTAGTGAATAATATAGTCCAGATCCTTTACGTCTATACCACGGGCTGCAATATCCGTAGCCACCAGTAGATTAATCCGGTTTTTCTTGAAACCTCTCATCACTTTATCGCGCATTTCCTGATTTAGGTTGCCATGCAGAGCATCTGCCACCACTACAAATCCGGCAAGCTGCTTAGCAAGTCGTTTTGCTGCTGTTTTGGTTCTGCAAAACAAAATTCCCCGTTGATCCTGTCGCTCGCTGAGATACGCTTTCAGGTAATCCAGTTTTTCGCCTTGTTTATACAACAGGTATTCATGGTCTATTTTCCGGTTCACAAACTCTTCGGCACGAATACGTATCTCTACAAAGTCGGAACTCAGATAATCCTGAATAATCTGTTTCACATCGACAGGCATTGTAGCTGTAAACAACATATTAGTAATGCCTTTGGGACATGAACTTAGTATCCGGTCAATCTCTGCTTTAAAACCCATATTAATCATTTCGTCGGCTTCGTCGAGTACCAGGTATTTCAGATGTTGCAGATCCAGTGCTTTGCGTTCCAGCAGGTCGAGCAAACGTCCCGGAGTAGCTACTACTACATGGGTACTGCGTTTCAGTCGTTTTATCTGATCTTCTATGGGAGTTCCACCATAAACAGCTTCGGCAAATACGCGTGGCATATATTTGGAAAACAAAAAGAATTCGCGTGCTACCTGTTGTCCTAACTCCCGCGTGGGAACCAGAACAAGTGCCTGTATATGGGCTAACTTCGGATCGAGTGTCTGAAGAATCGGTAGACTAAATGCAGCTGTTTTACCGGTTCCTGTTTGAGCTACAGCAACTAAATCGGTATTTTGTTCTAAAATATGCGGAATAGCTTGCAGCTGAATATCAGTTGGCTCGGAGATCTTATTTTCCTGAAGTGCCTGAAGAATGTTATCGTTGATTCCTAGTTCGGAGAAAGTCATGGTATAAATCTTATTAGTTGTCGAATGCTCATTTAGAGAGCCGGGCAGCAAAGGTACTTGTTTTTCAGCAACTAAAAATGGAGTTGCAGGAACTTTTTGCTGAATCCGGTATTTTGAAAATCTTAGTAAATCATTTTTTGGTCCATATAAGAGTTTCTGAAAACAACAAAGACCGCCTCAAACAATGCGACAGTCTTTTTGTTATTGGCACTCTTTGTAGGTTACTTTAAATGTGCTCTGAGCATCCAGGCCATTTTTTCATGAGTTTCCATTAATCCGGTAATAAAGTCACTGGTTCCCAGATCATGCAGATCTTCAGCAAAACGAGTGATATTTTCCCTGAGTTCAATAATAACTGCTTCATGATCGCTAAGTAAGTCTTTTATATAACTCAGGCTGTCATTACCTTCTCTCGATTCTTCACTGAGTTGTGTCAGCTTCAGATATTCACTCATGGTTCCTTCGGCATAATGACCAATAGAACGTATGCGTTCGGCGACTGTATCAATGATACCTTCCAGTTCATCATATTGACCTTCGAAAAATTTATGTACCGATGCAAAATCGGGTCCTTCAACATTCCAATGTGCATTGCGGGTTTTGATGTAAAGCACATGTTCGTCCGACAACAGCTTGTTTAAAGCGTCAGCTACCTGAACAGAATCCTCAGGTTTAATTCCAATTTGAGTTTTCATTTTTCTTCTTACTTTTTAAAATTACAAGTTTATTGAAAGCAATTGTTTATATGCTTTTTGAATGTCTTGATTATAAAACAAAATTAGAAATAATAGGTTCGGAATTTATTACACAATTTTAGCTAAGAGTTACAAAATTCACAGGTTTTGTGCTTCGATTGATTTGTTTTTAATTAACACTTTCAACATGCTTGGCAAAACGATTAATAATAATGGTAATGCAAAGATTAATCCCCCGATAACAGCAATAGCAAGTGATTGATGCATTTGTGCCCCGGAACCAATTCCCAGAGCCAATGGAATAAGTGCAGCAATAGCTCCGGTGGCTGTCATTAACTTAGGTCTGAGGCGTGCCGATATGGCATAAATCAAAGCATTGTTTACGGTTGAACCTTTCAGTTCGTATAAAAATTGCTGGATGGTAAAAATACAATTCTCACCGATAATTCCCACGATCATAATCAAACCGGTGTAACTCCCAACATTTAACGGCATATTGGTTATAAACAAAGCAAATACACCGCCAGACAGTCCGAGTACACTGATAAAAACAACAGTGAGCGAAAGTTTTAGATCCTTGAACATAAATAATACTACCGTGAATACTAATAAAGCTGCGATCATGAGTATTTTCAACAATTCACTGAATGATTGTTGCTGTTCGGCATATAAACCTCCATATTCAATCTGATACGATGGAGGTAAGTTTATTTTCTTCATTTTAAGTTGAATATTTTTCATCACGCTTCCCAAATCGCGTCCATTCAATCGGGCAGTAATCACACCCATGGTTTGCAAATCTTCACGCTCAATTTCTGTAACACCACTCAGAATATTAAAATCAGCTATCTGACTTACCGGAATATAATCGCCTGTAATAGTACATACTTTGGCGTCTTTCATTTTCTCAATCGGCGTTTTATTATTCTGCGGAAAAATCATTCGAATATCGGTTAGCTGTTCCCGTTCAGGAACTGAACCAATCACTACACCGGAAATATAGGTTTGCATTTGTGCTTGCAAATCAGCAGGATTAAGTCCGAACTGTTTCAACTTTTCTTCTTTAGGCATAATTTTCAACATGGGTCCGGCTACCACAATTCCATCAAAAACATCGGCTGTTCCTTCAATAGTTTTTATACTATCAGCCACTTGTTTCGAAAGAGTTTGCAGTTTTTGATTATTATCACCAAAAACTTTTATTTCAACAGGTTGAACGCTACTCATCAAATCTCCCAACATGTCCGAAATAACCTGCCCGAAATCTACTTTCAAAGCCGGTAATGCCTTTTCAATTCGCTTTCGGATTTTGTCCGAAACTTCTTCCGTATTTTTATCCCGTTTCGTTTTTAATTCAATCAGATAATCGCCACGGTTAGGTTCGGTAATATAAAAGCCCATTTGTGTCCCGGTACGTCGCGAATATGTTTTTACTTCGGGTGTCGTTTCCAGAATCTGATCTACCTGATTTAGCATTCGGTTAGTTTCTTCGAGCGATGTTCCCGGAGGTGAATTGTAGTCGAGCACAATGGAACCTTCATCCATTTCGGGCAAAAATCCTGTTTGTAATTTTGGTAACATAATCACTAAACCAAGGATTAAAGCCAGCACAAAAGCAATACTGATATAAGGTCGTTTAATGAAAATCTCAACCCATGGACGGTATTTTACCAGATGTACTTCTTCGTCTTCCTTCAATAGTCCCCGGTCTTTTGAGAAAAGCAGATAAATAACCGGCAAACCAAGCCATGTAATGACAAAGGAACAAACCAGCGTCACTATCATTGTTTCGGTCAGAATTTTAAAATAAGCTCCTGCTACCCCTGACATTAATTCAAATGGAAAAAGAATAACTATGGTGCTGAGCGACGAACTTACCATGGATGGAAATAGAAAGCTAACGGCTTTGCCGACCAGTTCTTTCGGTTTCTCCTATATAACTCTTTCTATATATCTGTTTTTGAGTGCTTTAATTTGCTGTGTTT
>JAATGT010000220.1 GCA_015654525.1 Bacteroidales bacterium | reverse complement strand
TCCGGAAGTATATTCAGGAAGGTTATGAAATCATCATTTCCACACTCGATCATCATGCCAATATTGTGCCGTGGCAACAACTTGCCAAAGAGAAAAAGGCCAAACTGCTGGTTATTCCGATCAATGACAATGGTGAAATCATTCTCGAAGAGTATGAACGTCTTCTTTCGCCACGCACTAAGATTGTATCCATCGGACAGGTAAATAATACCTTCGGAACGATACTTCCAATCAAAACGATTATTGATTTGGCCAAACGCTATGGTGCCCGGGTGCTGATTGACGGCGCACAATCCGTGGCTCATACACCGATAGATGTACAGGAACTTGGTTGCGACTTCTTTGTTTTCTCGGGTCATAAAATTTATGCTCCCGATGGCATCGGAGTGGTTTACGGCAAAAAGGAGATACTTGACATTTTACCACCCTGGCAAGGTGGGGGTAATATGATTCAGGATGTAACTTTCGAAGAAACTATTTTCAACGGACCACCGGCCCGTTTCGAAGCCGGAACGCCTAATGTGGCTGATGCCGTGGGGCTGGGTGCTGCACTGGATTACGTAAATCATGTTGGTTTAGTAAATATATCAAAATATGAGCACTATCTCACCGAGTATGCGCGTGAGCATTTATCAAAGATTAATGGTTTAACTCTTATAGGCAATCCGCGCGAACGGGTAAGTGTTGTTTCTTTCATATTGAAAGATGTACCTACACCGGAGGTAGGCCGGTTGCTCGATAAAGATGCCGGAATAGCATTGCGTGCCGGACATCATTGCGCACAACCTGCGCTGCGTCGACTGGGAGTGGAAGCCACTGTTCGTCCGTCGTTCTCATTCTACAATACCACCGACGAGATTGATAAACTGGTGGATGCCGTGAGACGGATTGTAGCTAACAGATAAAACTAAAAACTTATAAATAAACTCAACGACGGGGTGGCTTTGTGAGTCATCCCGTTCGTTTCTTAATTATGGCAGTAATAATCAGACAAATTGAATTGAATGATAATCCTGTATTGGCTAGTTTAATCAGAAATATTTTCCGCGAATTCCACATCGATCGACCCGGTACGGTGTATACCGATCCCTCCACCGATAATTTGTTTGAGCTATTTCAGGAGGAGCAGTCGGCCTACTGGGTTGCTGAAGAAAACAAAACAGTATTGGGTGGTTGCGGAATTTATCCTACCGGAGGGTTACCGCATGGATGTGCCGAATTAGTAAAGTTCTATTTGTCCGGTGATTCCAGAGGCAAAGGCATCGGGGTATTATTACTGCAAGTGAGTATAAATAAGGCTAAAGAACTTGGTTATAAACAACTCTACCTGGAAAGTTTTCCGGAACTGGCTAAAGCGGTGGAAATGTACAAAAAAGCAGGGTTCCGAAAAATAAAGAAACCACTTGGAAATTCAGGACACTATGCCTGCACCATTTGGATGGTAAAAGACTTATAATTTATTCAATCCTTTTTTATCATTACATCAAACTTTTAGATTAAACATTATGAGCGTAGAAATAATTGTTAGAACAAATTCCATGGCTTATGCCAGAGACTTTAAACGAATCAATGAAGATTGGATCTCGTCCAATTTTTGGTTAGAAGATTCGGATATACAGATGTTGAGTGATCCTCAAAGGTACATCTTAGACAAAGGAGGCAATGTGTTTATTGCTCTCCTAAATGGTGAACCGGTGGGTACTTGCGCCTTGCTGATGAAAAATATTTCTACCTGTGAGTTAGCTAAAATGGCTGTCGATACTAAGGCAAGAGGTCGTGGAATAGGCTTTTTGCTCGGCTCTGCATTGATCGAAAAAGCCCTTCAACGTGGCTTTACACGTATAATACTCGAGGGGAATACCAAAATAGCAGCATCCATTTCATTGTATCGAAAACTGGGATTCGAAGAAATTTCACTAGCTGATCTTGGTCAAAAACAAACAATTGATAAACGCACTAACACTTTTATGGAACTGAGATTAAATCCGTTTATTCAACCGGAGTATTTTATTTGACTTACTGATTGAATATACTGCTAAATGTTGAGATCTAATGTTGATTTGTCGGAGGTGTATTGCTAAAAAAACAAAGAGAATAAGATAATAAAAAGGCCGTTGATTGTAGTGCTGTTTATCAGTGAACTTACCTATAAATGTATATTAAATAGTAGATTAATACAGAAAGAGCGACCCAATGATCTAAAATCATTGGGTCGCTCTTTCTGTATGGCCTCGTTTGAAGTAAATAATGGCAGGGAACATCAGCATCCCGAAATGATATGCTGTAAGACTTATATATGCTAGCCTAAACTAAAACATTAGTATTCAGAAATGGAGTTTATTAGGTAATAGTTTCATATGCAAGGAATCCCTATCAAAATAAATTGATAGGGACATTAGAAAAAAAACTGTTGCAAGCTGTGTCTGATGTGGACGAAATGGGCAAGCTGTTTGATGGAATAGGTGCACCGACAGCTGGCTACCGAAGTTAGATCCAAGTAAAACAAGTTTAGCTTAGATGTAAACTAATTTGACCTGAAGGTAAACTGGTTTAGCAAATACCTAAACTGATTGACCTTTTTTGTAAACCAGTTTACTCAAAACATAAACCGGTTTAGGTTCGACATAAACGAGTTTACCTAAAACATGAATTAGTTTACCTTTTACCTAAACCAGTTTAGGTAAAAGGTAAACTGGTTTAGATTTGAGGTGGGGAGGGCTACTTCCGAAGTACCCTCTTTGATGTAAATTAACGTGAGTTCGATATAAGGATTCATATAACCAAGGGAAATCCATTTATTAATATTTCCATTGATAGTTGAGTTTTAACGGACTAGTGTTTATATCGAGCGCACGTTAATTTAATCATCATTGGAACGGAAAAATTTATTCTGTTTGAAGAAATGGAGCTGAAACTTTTTGAGTGCGTAAGCTGAGTATACTATCAGTATACTATCAGTATACTATCAAAAGTTACTTTTATATCAAAAGAAGGCATCTCAAAGATTCACTTTCTTTGTTTTTTACGGTCAATTCAGTGAGTCATGTGTGTCGGTTGAATTGAGGCTAATCTGTTTTTTATAGTCTCTCCCGAAGAAGAAAAGTTTACCCCTACTTATTCTAGCCTCTTGCACATTACAAGTTGATATTTATTGCATATTTATTTAGAATTAAGAACATCTGTTGATGTAAATACCCAGAATTAGGTATCTAAATGCCTTGTTGTTGGTATTTACTGTGTGTGCTTTTTTAATTAATTTTGCATCTTAAAAACAAAGTCTACTTATATAAAATTCAAGTATTTTAATTGTATATAAATAATAACACATACGCAACACATTTAAAAACAGCAATCCTTTTTTTGTATTACAGGTTATTATAATATTTTTGGTTCAAAATTATTAAAATCAGAGTGTAATTATTTATTCTATTCGTTATGCAAATTCTTGTAAAATGTTCTTTTTTGCTAAAATCATCTGTTTTTATAATATTAGCTTTAGCTATTCCATTTTCTTTTGCAACAGCTAAAGATCCTAAAGAAAACGGAAAAAGTCCGATAATCCTTCATTGGTTGGACAATGCGGCATCTTCTACCGGTGTCACTTGGGGAGTTCCCTGGAAACAGGGGCAGCTACGTAAAATTACCGGGTTCGTATTGAAAAACGAAGATTCGAATGAAATATTTCAGGTACAAAGCTGGCCATTGGCTTATTGGCCCGACGGATCGATTAAATGGACGGCTCATGCCTCTGTTCCCAGAGGTCGTAAATCAACAAGATTACAACTGATTCCGACACAAGAGAATAATAAAATATCAGATGGGTTATTGGTGCAAGAGTCTGATAGTACCATTAAAATAAATACAGGTAAGCTACAATGTTTCATAAATAAGAAAGGAAACATACTCATTTCCTCCATAAAATATCAGGGTAAGGAGCTTGCCACAGAAGGCAAGTTGGTTGTACTTCAACAAAATGTTTCCGACACAGAAGATTCGTCTTTAATTTCTAAAACTCTTTACCAAAGCCGGATTGAGAAAGTAACTTTAGAACAGAAAGGCTCTATTCGTGCGGTTGTAAAACTGGAAGGGCGGCATTTTTCCGATAACAACAAAACATTACTTCCCTATATAGTGCGCTTATACTTCTATAAAGGAAGTGAAGCTATCAAAATAATGCACACTATCATTTATGATGGAAATGAAAAAAACGATTTTATAAAAGGAATAGGCCTTCAGTTCAGTGTACCTCTAAAAGAGGAATTATATAATCGCCATGTACGTTTTGTGGGTGAAAATAACGGTGTTTTTGCCGAAGCGATAAAAGGAATAACCGGATTGCGCAGATATCCGGGAAAAGAAATAATCACAGCGCAGATTGAAGGAAGAAAAATCCTGCAAGATAGTATTCCGGAAAATGTATTGAAAGGATTGAAATATGTCCCGGCATTTGGAGATTATACTTTATCCCAGCTAACCAGTAACGATTTCAGCATTCGTAAACGGACGAAGAGCGGGTGCTCATGGTTAGATTCCGCTTTTGGAAATAAATCACAGGGAACCGGATATATAGGAACCCCTACGGGAGGGCTGGCTTTCGGGATCCGCAATTTCTGGCAAAGTTATCCGGCACAAATTGATATAAAAAATGCGAATACCGATTTGGCTAAAGTAACTTTATGGCTGTGGGCTCCTGCCGCACCTGCTATGGACCTGCGGTTTTATCATGACGGGATGGGGCAAAAAAACTATGAACAACAAAACGAAGGCCTCGATATAACGTATGAAGATTATGAACCCGGGTTTTCAACTCCTTATGGTGTAGCCAGAACCAGCGAACTTTCTATTTCGGCTCTTGCTGCAACTCCAAGTAATGAAAAACTTGCCGAACTAGCTAATGTCATTCAGCAACCTCCTTTGTTGATATGTACGCCGGAATTTCTTAAAGAGCAACAAATTTTCGGAAACAATTGGTCTCTGCCTGACTCCCTGACTCCGAAAAAAAAACAAATTGAGGAACAACTTGATTGGAACATTACATACTATCAAACACAAATAGAACAACGAGGATGGTATGGCTTTTGGAATTTTGGTGATGTAATGCATTCTTACGATAGCGATCGCCATGTATGGAAATACGATATCGGGGGATTTGCCTGGGATAATTCCGAATTATCTACTGATTTATGGTTGTGGTATTCTTTTTTAAGAACAGGCAAAGCCGATATCTTTCGAATGGCTGAAGCTATGACCCGACATACAGGTGAAGTGGATGTATACCACATTGGTCCTTTTGCACCTTTGGGCTCCAGACATAATGTAATGCATTGGGGCTGTAGCGCGAAACAATTGCGAATAAGCACAGCCGCCAACCGGAGATTTTTTTATTACTTGACAGCAGATGAACGGGTTGGTGATCTTCTGCATGAACAGGTTAATGGGTTAAAAAAGCTACATGAAATAGTACCTACCAGAAAACGGATTGAATTTGATCCGAGATCAAAACCTGCTAATATTGTATTATCCAGTTTTGGTACCGATTGGGGGGCAATCTGTGCAGCATGGTTTACCGAATGGGAACGAACCAAAGATCCTGAAATAAAAGAAAAATTGATAAATAGCATGAAAACAATAGCTCAGCAGCCGGAGAAGTTCTTTACCGGAAGTGGTTATCTGGATACTAACACGGGAAAATTTGAAATAAGCACTTCTAACCGTATTAGTGCATCGCATTTGAATGCTGTTTTTGGACTTACAGAAATATGTGAAGAACTAATTCAAACATTGAATGTCCCTGAATTTACAGATGCGTGGTTGCAATATTGCCGGTTATATAATGCTTCACCGGAAGAACAACAAACGGAATTAGGGAGTCCTCTTCCAAAAATGAATCTCAGACAGGCACATGCTCGGCTAACAGCTTATGCGGCATGGCATAATAAAGATAAGGATCTGGCTAAGCGGGCATGGTTGGAATTCTATTCCGGTAGGGATAGTATTTTGTATTCGAGGAGTAAAGAATTAAAACTGATAAATGCTCCTGAAGTATTAAAACCTGTATTGGAAAATCCTTATATATCGACAAATGAAATTGCTCAATGGGGACTTAGTGCAATACAATGTCTTAATTTTCTTGGGGATAAATAATAAAAATGCTTTCTAATCAGATATTGGCTAAATAAATGAACCATTGCAATGGGGCAAAATTATCATTAAAATAAAAAAGTTTTTATAAACAAAAGCGAGTGTCCTCCTTTTTTCGCCGCTAAACTAATTGAGGAGTACACCCGCACAATTCAAAATTGTATGGCAAAAATACCATTTATTGCTGGAAGTTACAAAAGACTTCCAATTATTTTCGTACGCAGATATGAGATACTATTTCTATTTGCAATCCTAACCACATTAACATCATTTGCACAACCGAAAATTAAGGGGAGGGTCTTGGATGAAACTTCCAAATTACCTGTGATTGGTGCTACGGTCAAACTGAACGGACAGTATGGAATAGCAGTAAGCAATGTGGATGGAGACTTCAGTGTAAATGTAAAATCATTTCCTGTCAATTTGCAAGTTTCCAGCATCGGTTATAAGTCACAGGAGATAGTTGTAAATGATGTCGAATCTGTTACTATTTATCTGGCCGAGGACTTAAATAAACTGAGCGAAATAGTTGTAGTTGGGTATGGAACACAAAAACGTAGTGATTTAACCGGAGCGTTGACTCTTGTTACCGAAAAGCAAATTAAAGAACGACCGGTTCAAAATGCCGTTCAGGCCCTACAGGGTAAAGCTGCGGGTGTGGATATTACATCGAATGTTCGCCCGGGTGAAATAGGAATCGTGCGCGTTCGGGGAAACAGATCAATTAATGCTTCGAACGATCCACTATATGTAGTTGACGGTATTCCTTTGTCGGCAGGTTCAATAGCCGATATTAACCCCAACGACATTGCTTCTATCGAAATTTTAAAAGATGCATCTGCCACTGCAATTTACGGTTCCAGAGGGGCAAACGGTGTAATTCTGATTACAAACAAAAAAGGTGTAAAAGGAAAAGTAAGTGTTGATTATGATGTTTCTTTTTCTTTTGAAAAAATTCATTCAACTACTGATTGGATGAGCTCCGGACAACTTCTTGATTGGCAGCGTCAGGCTTACATTAATGGTGGTACTTATACTGGAGCTTACGGAACGGCTCCCGACCCGAATTTTGATATTCAGACCTTTGGAGGGGGCGAAACTTATGGACAAAATAGTATTAAAACAGCCTATAGTTGGAATGCAGATGGGACAGTTAAACTCAGGGCAGCGACAGCAGCCGAAATAGCAAAAGGATACGCTGCTCAGGTGCCGGTGTACGATCCAGAAAAAATACTTAATCAGAACTGGGCCGACTTGGTAACACGTATTGGTACTACCCAAAATCATCAGCTGTCTCTTTCTGCAGGAAGTGATAAGTCTCAGATTTATCTCTCCTTAGGATATTTAAATCAGCAGAGTCCAATGATTGACCAGGACTATAAACGATATTCGTTAAATGTAAAAGGAGATATTACAGCTCGTAAATGGTTGACAATAGGTTCATCCTTAAATGCTTCTTATTCGATTCAGAATTATGGAGTATCTGAGAATACAGCCAATACGGGTGCCAAAGACTCATATGGTCAGGCTATTGCTTTACTTCCTTATGCACCTGCCTACGATGAAGCTGGGAATGTTCTTAATACCAATAGAGTCGGGCTGTCGGCCAATAATATATTATTGAATATTCAGAATGCGACAAATGAACACTCTCAATACTCTATACAATCAAACACAACTGCTGAAGTACGCTTTACCCCCTGGTTGAAATATCTTTCGAAGTTTGGTGCGCAATTACGAGCTTCAGAATATGGATCATTTTACGGAACGGATTATACAAATCCTTTTAGTGCTGTAGGTACTGCCCCATTAGTTGGTTACGATCAACAAGATAAAAGATTCTCGTGGGTACAAGAAAACTTGTTATTCTTCGATAAAACTTTAGGCAAGAATATTTTGGGTGTTACATTATTGCAATCTTCGCAGAAAAATGTCAGTAACTCTATTAATATTCGCTCTCAGGGTATTACTTTCCCAACCTCAAAGTGGTATAATCTGGCCGCCAATTCGCTAGGTAAACCAATGAGCTATGGAACAAGTTATTCAGCATCGTCCTTGATGTCGTATATGGGCCGTGTAAATTACTCATTGCTGAATCGGTATTTACTAACAGCATCAGGTCGTTGGGATGGAGCTTCTGTTTTGTCTCAGGGTAATAAATGGGACTTTTTTCCCTCATTAGCTGTTGCATGGAAATTGGAAGAAGAAAAACTAATTAAAAATATTCAATGGATTAATCAATTAAAACTACGTGTTGGATGGGGTGTCACCGGTAACTCTTCAGTAAGTGCATATTCAACCACAGGTTCTATTGCAGCTGCTGGTTATGTGTTCAACGAAACCCAATACTCCGGTTATAAAGCCGAATTGATGCCAAATAGTGGATTGAAATGGGAAAAAACAGGTCAGTACAATTTAGGACTTGATTTTTCTGTTTTAAAGAATCGTTTATCGGGTAAAGTTGATTTGTACCGTTCCAATACCAGCGATCTTTTAATGTCCAGGTCAATACCAGTTACATTGGGCTATAGTAGTATTTTGACGAATGTGGGGAAAACAATGAACAAGGGTATTGAAATTTCGCTTTCGTCATTAAATATCAATACAAAGAACTTTAAATGGAGGACGGACGTCAGTTGGTCAACAAATAAAGAAGAAATTGTAGAACTGGCTACGGGTAAAGTGGATGACAAAGCAAACGGTTGGTATATAGGACAACCAATTGCAGTTTATCGCGATTATGTTTATGATAGACTTTGGCAAAACACTCCGGAAGATGCTCGCTTGATAGAACTCTATAAGAAGATTGGAAATATTACAGCAATACCTGGTCAGGTAAAAATAAAGGATCAGCAGTTAGTCATTGTTCCGGTTGGAACTACCGGTTCTAAATCAGTGACACTTGCCAGCGGAGAGGTTGTGAATTATCTAGACAATGGATTTGGATCAATAACTGACGATGATAAAAAGATACTGGGTAGTAATCGGCCTGATTGGGTTGCAGGAATTACCAATACATTTAGTTATAAAAACTGGGAGCTAAGTTTCTTTGTTTATGCCCGCATTGGTGTAAAATATTATGGTGCTTTACAGACCTATGGTCGCAGAGTGGAAACTGATGTTTGGAGTCCAACAAACACAACAGCTAAATTTCCTCAACCAACTACAGCTACATTTACAAATTATAATTATGTCCGGAATTATACTGATGGTTCATTGATTTCGGTAAAGAATATTGCACTTTCATATAATGTATCCAAAAAAGTACTTGATGAAGTTGTCTTGACTTTTTGAGGGGCTATTACAATATAAAAAAAGAAGGGAACGTTTTGTATGCGACAAAACAACAATAACATTCCCTTCATGGTGTACCAAGTACTTGACAAAGATACAATAAGAAATGAAATACTGCCC
>JAATGT010000110.1 GCA_015654525.1 Bacteroidales bacterium | reverse complement strand
TAAATACCCTGAATAGCCTTTTGGTTATATATTGATTTATGAACAAATCCAAAATCGTTATTGTGACCCCCTATAAAACGCGAAAGGTAGTAACGCCTTACTACCAATCCTTGTTAACCTTAAATCTAATACTATGAAAAAATCACGATGCAAAGATAGAGTGTATTTTGGACACCCGCAAGTGTTTTCCGAAATATTTCTTCTAAAAACATGTTTTATAACATTTTTTCAGAATATAAGTAGTCAGACAACCACAACACACTATATCGATTTAAGTCAGGAATACTAATTTCAGTCCACTTATCTCCATACCTCAAACAAAAACAAGACACATGTAATACGCTTTATTACATCAAATTGGGTTGAAAATTTTTTGCACACCATTACCCTGAATCTATCCCCAAAGCCTTACAATACGTAACTTTTAACCGGGTCACTCCAGATGCGCGAAGGATCTGCTCGTGCCGCAGCAACACGAAAGCAATATTCCTTTCCGCTTATCAGACCATCGATCAGTATTTTTCGTCGGGAACTCGCAACTTGTATCCACACGCTATCCGGCCTCGCAGGAGTCAGGCAATATTCGAACACATAAAAACAGAGCCTTATTCACAACAGCACAATTAAGCCAAAGGCTACCCTTATAAGGCCCCACTTCCAGCTTAACACCTGTTGATTTATCCAGCTTCCCTACCCGCGACGGTTTTTTATGAATATCAAACCCGGCCTCAGATAACAGATGCGGTGCCCTTGCTGGCTTGTTGCACATAATCTGCCAATTCTTTCAGATACTCCTCCAACTCTTTCCGGCAATTGATCTTGATAACAGTGCTAAGCCTACCGCCCTGATTCGATTCAACAATAACAACGATTATAACTTTGAATTTTCGCCCTTAATTCATCTAATTTCGATTGAATATTTAGAAAATAATCATTGTTAGTCATTTTTTCAAGCACAGTTTCGGCTTTATGCAATAATTTGAAATCCCTGTATTTCTTTGGAGAGAACGTTTTTGAAACAGTAGCATTATCCATATCGTCAATTTTATATTAAAGCGTAGTGCATTTAAACTGCTGGTTAAAAACAGTTTATTTATAATACAAAATACGGCGGAAAGGCAAAAAATGAGAGGGGATCTCCCAATTAAGAAAGAGATAGAAGTAATTAATGTCACATAATTCAGTTAGAAAAGAAACAAAATAGAATATCGCAGCTATTACTCCTAAAACAAACCAACGAATTAAAATGAGATGAAAATTGATAGAGAGTGATGGATGTTTTCAATTTAATTTTCAAACGAGTCTACTTAAAACAAAGATATTTCCAAAAAAAACACAAAGAAAAACTGTATTTGGAAACATCTATGAATAAATTACACGCGGTTTAGAATATAACACTACAATTATTATTATATTTGCCACAAATACAAATTATTGCAAAAAAAAGATTTAAAGAAAAATAAATAATTAATTAGTTGTGAAAAAATAAATGCGCATTTGGCCTGCAGCCTATCCCGCAGGGCAAGCTATTTATAGTTTGGCAATATTGTTAAAAGAATTTTCTATCACTACAAGTGAAAAAATAAATTTCCGTATTTTCACTGCATATCAATCAGAAGAACAAATAAAAGAAGCCCAACAAGGAAAATATGATCGCATTTAAAGCCATGTCCGGAGATAATTTTAAGATTTTAGAAATCGAAGATGGCGTACAAGAAATTATAATGATTAGGAAACAGAGGACAAATCTGATTTTTCATAGATATTGCATTACTGGGAATTAATGGAATTGAAATATTTAATAATCCGAAACGATAATAATCAGCTTTGTATACCAATTATTGTACTTATCGCAAGTGCATTGATTTAAAACAAAGAAACTGTTCTAGCGCATGGCTTCGATGCCTACTTAGCAAAACCTATAAATGAAAAAGTATTCTTTAATACAACAGATAAAGTGCTTTATGGAAAATAAAAAAATAAAAATTCTGGCAATTGATGATGATCAGAATAACTTAATAAATATTCAAACCTTAATAAATGAATCATTTTCAACTGTCGAAATTTTTACAGCTCCAACTGGAGCGCAAGGAATTGAATTAGCGACTTTGAAAGATCCGGATGTGATTCTTCTTGATATTGTCATCCCAAATATGGACGGGTTTGAAGTTTGCCGTCAACTTAAGGGTAGCAAGAACTTGTGTGATATTCCTGTTATTTTTGTTACAGCATTAAAAGGAGACAAAGAAAGTAGAATTCAGGGATTGGATGCTGGTGGTGAAGCTTTTATTACTAAACCTATAGACGAGAGTGAGCTCGTAGCTCAAATCAGAGCTATGGTGAAAATGAAAAGTGGAAATGTACAAAGACGAAATGAAAATATTCGTCTTGCATCAATTGTAAAAGAACAAACCCTTGAATTAAAAAAAACGCATAGTGCAACCTTAAAATTAGCAGAAGATTTAAAGAAAGAAAAAGAGAACAGGAAAAAGACAGAAGAAGTATTACGCGATAGCGAAGAAAAATATCGCTTCATGACAGAAAATACATCAGATCTCATTTGGCATATGGATCAAAATTTTCGTTTTGACTATGTTAGTAATGCTGCTAAACGAGTTCTTGGATATGAGCCAAAGGAATTAACGGGACAGTATCTATGGACATTGCTAAATTCAAACGGAGTAAAATCTGTTGAAGATAGAATTGCAGAATATAATTCGAGTGAAAAAGGCGTGCCAAACGAAATGCAATTTGAATTCGAATCTAAATGCAAGGATGGAAATTGGATATGGACAGAAGCAAGTGTTTCAACACACAAAAATGATAAAGGCACTATTATTGGCTTTTATGGCATAACAAGGGATATAGCCGAGCGAAAATTAGCGGAAGAAAGATTACAACATGTAACTCGTCTGTATGCACTTTTAAGTCAAATAAATCAAATAATTGTTCGAACAAAAAATATAGATGAGTTATTCCAATCAATTTGTCAATATACTATTGAATTCGGGCAATTCCGGATGGGCTGGATTGGCATTTACGATGAAGCAGAAGACATTGTAAGGCCAAAATATTTTGCCGGGCATAATGACGGATATCTTGACAATATAATAATAACTTCAAGCAAAACTCGCCAAGGTCTTGGCCCCACCGGCTCTGCATTACGTGAAGGAAAGATGGCATTTTCCAATAACATTTCCGTCGACCCGGCAATGGAACCATGGAAAGATGCAGCACTAAGCCGTGGCTATCAATCATCTTTTTCCGTACCGTTCTTTCGCAAGGGAAAAACTTTTGGAACATTAACGCTTTATGCTTCTGAGATTAACTTTTTTGATGAAGATGAACAAAAACTCTTATCAGAGGTTGGTGAAGATATATCTTTTGCTTTAGACGCTATAGATTCGGACAATGATAGAGAATTAGCCGAAACAGCTCTACAAAACAGCCGATCGGAGCTAAAAACGATTTATGATCATACACCGGTTATGATGTGTGTTGTAGATAAAGATAAGCGAATTCTTTTTGCAAACAATGCATTTACGTCACTAACTCAGGCATCGGAAGATATAGTGAAAGGAAAAATCGTAGGGGGAGTAATCGGTTGTATTAACTCAATGGATAGTCCGAGAGGATGTGGTCATAGTAGCAAATGTAGCAATTGCGGTCTACGAATTGCAATGGAAGACACATTTAAAACCGGGATAGGCCTTAGTAATATTGAATATCAGTCAACTTTAAATATCGGGGGAAAGCTGCAAGAAATTTCATTATTAGGATCAACAGCTCTCATTCAAACATCAGAGCATGAGAGTCTTTTAGTCTGTTTATACGATATAACTGATCGAAAACTTGCAGAAGACGCACTTCATAAAAGCGAAATGTTACTCCGAACGTTGATTGATAATACTCCATTCGAAATATGGGCACGTGATAACGACGGTGTTGGGATTCTAGAGAATAAAAAATTGGTTGAGCATTCTGGGTCTATAATTGGTCAAACGCTCAGATCTAATTCAAGAATGGACAAAAGAACATCTGATCTTCTAGTCAACATTAATAATCGGGTTTTGCTGGGAGGTGAAGTTATTGATGAAGAATATGAATTTGTGATAAATGGAGAAAACAAAATATATCAGCAAATTGTCTTTCCTATTAAAAACAATTCAAAAATCATTGGCATAGCTGGCTTTAATATTGATATTACAGAACGGAAACGAGTGGAAGAAGCTTTACATAATTCGGAAGCTCTTTATCATTCATTTGTCGAACACATGCCGGCTGGCGTATTCCGAAAAGACAATGAAGGTCGGTTTATATTCGTCAATTCAATCTTCTGTGATCTTAAAGGTTTATCTGCAAATGATATACTCGGGAAAACAAGAAATGAGCTTGCAAGTTATATAAACGAGGTTCAACAAAACAAACCGAATAAAATAAAATATCTTCAAAGTCCATTCTCGTTCGACAATGAAACCGATCATGAGTTGATAATGAAGACCGGTAATCCGATTGAAACGGAAGAGACTTATACAAATACAGACGGAACCAGTTTATATCTGGATGTTGTAAAATCGCCTGTATTTTCATCAACCGGAGAAGTAATTGGTTCGCAAGGAATTCAATTTGATATATCTCAACGTAAGCGTGCCGAGGAAGCCTTAAACGAATCGCAGGAACAATTGAAGAAGTTTGCTGCTCATCTCCAAAACATTCGTGAAGAAGAGAGAGTTGCATTAGCCAGAGAAATACATGATGAACTTGGACAGATTCTGATTGCTATAAAAATTGACATGGGGATGCTAAAACAAAGCCTATTAAAAGAAACTAATATAAATAGCTCACACGAGATAGTAACAAAATTTGAAAAATTATCTGGCTTAATTGATACTACAATTAAAACTGCCAGAAAAATTATGACAGATCTGCGACCAGAAGTACTGGATGTACTTGGATTTGCAGAAGCAGTAAAACAGCACCTTAAAAGTTTTCAGGAAAGATATAAAGTCACCTGTAAATTTGAAAATTCAACAAAAGAAATTCAACCTAATTCCCAACAGTCAGTTGCCTTATTTCGTATTATTCAGGAAGCTTTAAACAACGTGGCAAAGCATTCGAAAGCAACAGAAGTGAAAATCACCATTAAGCGAAGCCTTGAAAAACTAATTTTAGAAATTACAGACAATGGAATTGGATTTGATCCAAACCAAAAGAAAAAAAGTGATTCGTATGGGCTAATAGGAATGCATGAACGAGTTTTTTTACTTGATGGAGAATTATTTATTAAAAGTGAGATCGGCAAAGGAACAACAGTAAAAGTACAAATGCCCTATATAGATTAATTTACATACATCTTTTCTTCAATTTTAAATAATATATAATGATCAACTCTGTAAACATTTTTGATTCTACCCCCGAAATCGATTACGATGTTCGGGTTACTGATATTTTTGATTTGGATGAAATTCAGCGAATGCAAAACTTATTTGCAGATGCAACCGGTGTTGCTTCGATTATTACTTACCCCAATGGAACTCCCATTACGAAACCAAGTAACTTTTGTAAGTTGTGCGAAAAAATAATCCGGAACACAGAAAGTGGATGTATTAATTGTTTTCAGTCCGATGCTATCATTGGTAGTCATAACTTAGTGGGTCCAACTTTACAACGTTGTACAAGTGGAGGACTATGTCATGCCGGTGTAAGTATTACTGTTGGAAATAAGCACATTGCAAATTGGTTAATTGGTCAAGTGAAAAATGAGGATGTAAATGAAGAATGCCTGGTGAGATATACAGAAAGGATTGGCGCGGATAAAACAGAATTCATTAATGCCTTTGACGAGGTTCCGGTTATGTCAGTCGATAGATTAAAAAAAATTGCTGACATGCTATTTGTATATGCAAATGAACTATCCGATAGGATTTATAAGAATCTACAAATGAAGCGGCAAATTGAAAAACAAGCAAAAACGAATGAATTATTACACAAAAGTGAGAAGTTTCTGAATGAAACCCAGATTATTGCGTTTATAGGAAATGGGAGTTATGATTTCATTTCCGGTGTATGGAAAAACTCTGAGATTCTAAATTCTATTCTAGGGCTTAAGCCCAATGATCAGAAATCAATGGATCAATTATTACAAATAATACATCCCGACTGGAGAGAACAACTTATTAATCAGTTTCGCATTGATTTTACTCAAAATCGGCATAAATTCAATAGAGAATTTGTTGTTATCCGCCAAAGCGATAAAGCCGAGCGATGGTTACACGCCATAGGCGAAATACAATTTGGAAAGAATAAAGAACCTTTAAAGCTGATTGTAACTGTACAGGACATTACAGAACGAAAAAAAATCAGCATCGCCCTTCGGGAAAGCGAAGAATTATATCATTCCATCCTGAATGCATCGCCGGACGCTATAGTTATTGTAGATATGGATGGAAAAATCCGAATGGCATCTCCCGCCACTTTACCCATGTATGGCTGCGAAAGGGAAGAGGATTTGCTGGAACAAAATATGTTTGATTTTATATCTCAGGGCGATAAAGAACGGGCAATTAAAAATACCGAACTCATGTTTAATGGATACATGGGCACAATCAATTACCAAATTAAAAAGGCAGACGGGAACTCATTTTTTGCCGAGGTGAATGGTGATATTATATGGGATCAAAACAATCAACCGGCAAGAATGATTTTTATTATTCGGGATATTACCAACAGAAAAATGGCCGAAAGTGCATTAGAAAGCTCCCAAGAACAACTTAAAAAATTTGCCTCTCATCTTCAAAACGTTCGGGAAGAAGAAAGAATCTTGTTAGCTCGCGAAATTCACGACGAACTGGGTCAGATTCTCATTGCAATGAAAATTGAGTTGGGAATGATGAAACAAAAAACATTAAAACTTATCAAAAAGACAGATCCTGAGAATATTTTGATTAATTTTGATACCCTTTTTGAGTTAGTTGATAAAACGATAAAAACAACTAAGAAAATTATGACAGATTTAAGACCGGAAGTATTATATTTACTCGGTTTTATTGAAGCAGTAAAACTGCAAGTCCATAATTTTCAGGAAAGACATAGCATAAATTGTTATTTCGATTGTTCAGTGCCCAAACTCAATTTAAACATACAGCAATCTGTAGCACTATTTCGGATAGTACAGGAGTCATTAACCAATATAGCAAAACATTCAAAAGCAACCTCCTCAAAGATTCTCATATTTAAGGAAGATGATAAACTGATTCTCGAAATAAGCGACAACGGAATAGGGATAAAAGAACCCCACAAAGCCAAACACGGTTCTTATGGCCTGATTGGGATGAAAGAACGGATGTTTTTGCTCGATGGAGAGCTAACTATTTCGGGTCAACCGGACAAAGGAACAAAAATTAAAATAGAAATGCCGTATATACTAAACAATGATCAGTAAACGAGCATTATATATAGAAGGAAAATAAATAAAAAGCTAAATTATAAAAAACAGGTATGATCAAGGTACTTATTGTAGACGATCACGAAATTATTCGTGAAGGGCTAAAGAAAATTTTGAAAGAGGAAACCGATTTAGTAGTGGTCGGTGAGGCTCAGAACGGCGATGAAGTCTTAGAGCATATCAAAGATATTGATTGTGATGTTATGTTGCTGGATATGAATATGCCCGGACGTAGCGGACTCGATTTAATTGGTGACCTCAAGAGTTTGAAACCAAACATGCACATTCTGGTGCTGAGCATTCACCCCGAAGACAAATTTGCGCTTCGGACCCTTAAAGCCGGTGCATCAGGTTATGTATGCAAAGACACTGCCCTCGAAGAACTGGTAATTGCCATCCGCAAAGTATTCTCAAAAGGAAGATATATCAGTACCACACTGGCCGAACAACTGGCATTCGATTTTATGCCCGATAAAGAACAACTTCCTCACGAAACTCTATCAGGCAGAGAACAGGAAATAATGATTATGCTGGCTACAGGTAAAAAAGTAAAAGACATAGCTGCTGATTTGAATCTAAGTATAAGTACTGTTTTTACTTATCGGGTTCGTATATTTGAAAAGCTGAAGATCAAAAGCAATGTGGAACTAACACATTATGCTATCACCAATAAGTTAGTGGATTAACAGTCAAAAGAAAAACTTGCATCAAAAAGAGGATTTCTCCCCGCTGGGAGTCATCCTCTTTTTATTTTCCCCTCAGGTTAAAAATGCATTTAGGCTGCAAGACCTAAATATGCCGGCCGAATGCAAAGCCAAAGGTCGCATTGAAAATATTATATAACGTGAGTTCGATATAAGTTTTGGGGAGCGTTGAACACTCCAACATGATAACAGATAACTTTGCAAAGAGAAATAGCGCATAAGAAACCTGTTATTTCTTGGAAGCCGCATTCCTTGGATAAGTCTGGTTCGGGGCACT
>JAATGT010000092.1 GCA_015654525.1 Bacteroidales bacterium | reverse complement strand
GATCTTGCACAAGCTACAGGTTTATCAACGATGCTAAGGCAATTAGGTGGTGCAATTGGAGTGGCAATAATCGGGATATATACAACCAATAATAGTGCTTTTGTAAGAAGTAATTTGATAGGAAATTTCAATAATTATAATGATGTGGCAACAGAGAGAATGCAAAATTTTCAACAGCTATTTATGCAATCAGGTTTAGACCCCGATGAAGCACAACAAAAGGCTTTAAATACAATTGATAAGTTAATTGTTCAAAATCAAACCATAATAAGTTATAATCATGGGTTTTTACTTTTTGCATTTTTGATTGCTTTGTGCCTACCAGTGGTATTACTTGTCCATAAAAACAAGACTGAACCCGAAGAAAAAGGAGAAAATTCAGAACTACATTAATAACAGTAAAAAATGAATAGAATATATTTAACAGTAATAATTTCATTTGTTGTGATAATAGCAAATGCCCAAACACAGGGTGGAGTATTAAGCCTTTCCCGCGAAAAGGCTATTGAAATAGCAATACAGAAAAGGTTTGATAAAAAGGCACAAACTGTTCATAGTCAATCGGCACAATCAGCTATTAATGATGCCAAGAAACAATGGTTACCAGATATAGCAGGAACATCTGAAACCCGATATAATCCTCAATTACAAAAAACAATTATTCCTGGCGGAATACTTCCCAACTATGATAAACCATCATTACTGGCCTTAGGTGGTGCAGTAAATACAAGCTACATAAATCTGAGCTTGGAACAATCAATCTATGACAAAGAAAAAAATATTCAGTTGGCGTTATCGAAAAACGATTATCAATCTCGCTTAGAGAAAGAGAAAGAAACTGAAATTCAAATTAAAGATGAAGTCCTTAAAGCATACCTGGAAATATTGTTAAAAGAATTTCAATATAAAATAGCTGAAGATATTCAAGAAAGAAGCATTGAGTATTTGAAATTGTCAAAGGCTAAATTTGAGAATGGAAAAATTATAGAAAATGATTATTTAAGGGTAAAACTTGATAAAGACAATGCTGACGTTGCAGTATCTGTTTCACTACAGCAATATAAATTGGCGAAAATAACATTGTGCTTCAGGCTAAACTTGCCGGCGGAAACAAAAATTGAATTGTCGGAAAATCTTAATGATATTGCAGCAGAGAATAAACATTATAGTTTACAGCAAAGAACAGAATTGAGACAGTCAATGTTGCAAATACAGAAGGACAGTATTTTACTGAAAGGCGTTAAACAGAATTGGTTTCCTAAAATAAGTTTCGTTGCAAATTACACTTACCAATATCAGAACGAAAAGTATCAATTTGACAATAAGGGGTGGTGGTCTCCATATAGTTATCTTGGTTTAAAAGCTACATTTCCCATATCCAATATTTTAAAATCAAAATCTGATGTTGTAGTGAAAAAATTAACACTGGATGAAAGCCGGTTGAGATACGAGCATATACAGACAGAAATAAATTTTGCAGTTAGTAAAAGTATATCGGATATTGAAAATGCTAGAAATAATTTGATAGTCGCGAAAGCAAACTATGAATTAGCTCAAAAAATATTCAAAAATCATCAACAGCAATTTTCTTTAGGAATGTTTGATTACAGTAATCTTTTGGATACGGAACGCACACTACGTACATCTGAACAGCAATACACCGAAGCCGTTTACTTCTACATGCTTGCTTATATGGAGAATCAAAAGCAAACAGGAAATTTATAATTATGTCAAAATGAAAAATGAAAATCAATCTTATTCAGATTTGATAATGATTACGGACTTTTAGGTTTTCACAGATTTCGTTGTAGACACCAAGATGTTTGTTGGAGAATATATCACCAGAAAACTTTTGTCAACAATTTTGGTGAGAAATAATCTATCTTAGAAAGTTTCTGAAATAGAAGGAGATGGAATACTTTTTTATAAATACGCAAACTTTGAATATAAAAAAATCTTAGATAGCTTCGATTAGTCCAATAGCTGCTCCGAGGTGTCCATTGTTCATAACTTCAAGTATTTTTTATATTTGTAATTTAATTAATGTGAAAAATATGCCTAAAGTAGCGAAATGGTTAGGAGACGCTTTAGAAACTTTAATGGGGTCCAAAATGCCTTCAATAAAAGTAATAAGTATTGATAAAATCAACACCCATATAAAGAAAATAAAATTTCAGGGAAATATATCGGAAATGGATTTTCAGTTGGGTTATGCAGTTGCAGTCAGGGTAAGTAATACTGAATATCGCAACTATACAGCATCATACAATGATCCTGAAAATGGAATTTTAGAGATTATAGTTCATCTGCACAATGATGCACCTGGAAGCAACTTTATGAATAACTTAACTGTTAGCGATGAAATACGGATAAGCATGCCGAGAGGTAAAAAAATGTATGATCCCTATATTAGTACGTATATTTTATTTGGAGATGAAACTACATTGGGCTTGGCCTGCGCATTTCAAAATAAAATAAAAACAGAAAAAAAATCTATTTATTTCTTTCTTGAGCTAAATAATGAGAATAAGGACATTCCCCATTTATTAGGATTGCAGAATTGTACTGTACACTCAAAAAATACGTTTTGTAAGAATGAAGATTTGATTAATGAACTATTAATTTTTAAAACAGAAAGATGGGAAGAGAGCAATTTTATACTGACTGGCAATGCCAAATCCGTTCAAATCGTTAGAAATAATTTGAGAAAAAGGGTATCAAAAGGTAAAATAATTGCTCAGGCATATTGGATGGAAGGTAAGACTGGATTTTAATCTGATCTTAGTAATAATTGAGCTCCTTTTCCAAACTGGAGTTGCAAACTTAGAATGGAAATGGATTTGACTAATTAAATTTGTCATGCAATGGTAAGAATATTTGAAAAAACGCATAAGAAGACTATAGTAGATAATTGCCCATACCCAGCTTATGATAGGGCTTTCGCTCTATTTTATCAGTGCTATTGTTAAGTATTTTCTTCATAATTATAAATAGCAAGCCATGAATGGCAAATTCGTTTTTTCAGGATGGAATACAGCCGGATGATGTTTATTACGATCATTATCATTACTTTAGGCTTAGTAAAAGCAAACAAACAAAGCAAAATTCAAAACTATAGCGATTTGGTTCAGTTTTGGGCTTTTAATAATACTTACATCCATTCCGTGGACTTTTTCGCCATTAACAAGTTCCTTCAAATTATTTACTACAAATTCAACTGTTTTAACAATAAGCTAGTTCCTGATTATTTATTGAATGCTTCCAATTTGGGAATTGAGTAGCATTTAAGGTAATCTTATTCCTTTATTTTATTGGATTATATTTTTCTAAAGTTTCGGCACCACATCAATAACATACCGGAACTATTCATAATATTAAACATATGGTAAAGTTTGTCTTCATTATTGTCCACCATATTTCTAATTCTTCTTGAGCCTTGTCAATTCACCAGTTTCTGCGCTACCTGACAAGCCAAAAGCTTTAGTAGCGTTCGTACCGCTGAGCTTGTAGAAATAGCCTGTTTTGCCATTGACAGAAACCGGAACCCTTGCGTAGAGGTCATCACCCACCTTAGAAAGGTTAGAACCGCTACCATCAAGGCTATAAGAAGTTGTCAGATCGGTACCATCTTCTTTTTTGACACGCGAATAGGATTTGGAAGACGGGTCAATTGCATAGATATACCAAGGATCGGTATTGAAGGTGGAGGTGTACCAATTCACGCCGTCTAAGTTTGGTTGCGCATCGACGTAAAGCATACCGTTGTTATATCCGATGGAAACAAACCAAGGTCCACCGTTGTTTTCGGCAATACCTATATCAGCCATTTTCACGCTCCATGTATTGTCAAAATCCGTGCTGCCAGCCTTCATACGGAAGATGGTTGCCGGCTTCCAGTTCGGAACGAGCGCCGTGCTGGTACTATAACTGTCCCAATCCCAACCGTAAGTGCATATATATATGTTTCCTTCATCATCGTTAATATAACTCGGATTTTCCGCCAGCCCCCAACCGATATTGACCACATCGTCACGTTGAATTGTTTTCTCAAATTGACCGCTGGCAATGTCCACAACCGCCATTTTGAAACTTTTCAAATTATAGTTGTAACCATCCTGCCCCGCAGCACTATAAGTGACACTAACGAACAGTTTATTGTCGT
>JAATGT010000058.1 GCA_015654525.1 Bacteroidales bacterium | reverse complement strand
TCCGCAAGTGTCTCCCATGATGTAGTTACTCCGCTGAGATTCTCTGGTACAACTTTAAAGCTGTGTGAATAATTAGACATATCTACGAGAACCTCCACCCACTTATCTTTCAGTTCGGTTGAATATGACCAGACTCCACTCCATAGTTGACCACTCAGATTGCTGATGACTGTATCTTTCATAGAAGAGGTGCCATCATCCATTTTCTCCAGGAATTTATCTACATTTCCTTCGGTCATCTTGAATTTATACCGCTTTTCATCTCCCCACGTTTGTTTCGAAAAAGAGATAAGGCATATAGATTTCCATTTTCCGCGGCCTGCGTATTCCAGTTTCATTGACCTAGATCTTATACTATAGAATAGTGAGACGTCTTTAATTTCATTCATCTCGACTATTTCGGAAGCGAGATTGATACGGATACGGTAAACGCCGGTTTTTTGAATTTGAATATCTGCGCCATCTTCCACCAACTTGTTATTTTTTACCGAAAAAGATCGTATATTCTGACCGTTGATATTGCTTATCAATCTGAATGGCTGTCCTGCTGTGAGTTTTGAGAATATCATAAATTCGTTGTCCGATACCTTGGTAAATTCCATAGCATCTGGAATATTTTCCCCGAATTCACTTCCTCTACCGGTCAAGAACAAGTTTGTAATTGGCTCCGTAGCGTGATAACGTTTAATTATGATTCTGTTTATTTCCTTTGAAAAGGCAGAGGACGATTCATAATATGTCCTGACTGTCCATTTGATGACGCCGCTTGAGCCTACTTCAATACCCGCCTTTTCCGCAATCTCATTCAGTTTACTTTCTGTAATAATTGCGCTGTTTATTTTCAGCCCTGTTTTGAAAAGGGGCTCGGAAGGGGTTTCGTTCTCTTTAAAAAATATGATTTCGTACTTGAGCGAAATTCCTTTGCTTGCTTCTGCTTTTTGCCATTGGAACTCTGTAGAAGGCATATTTTCCTGAAGATCCAGGGTGCTGTTGTCGGCTGGCGCAATAAGTTTCTCTACTGCATTTACCACTATTGTTTCATCCGCGACGACGTTACGAGAACATGATAAAATCTGTCCCGTAAAAATTAATAGTAACAAGAAATAACACCATTTTTTTCTCATAATTAAGATAAATTTTAATTAAGCGCAATGAAGTAAGTCATATATAGTTGGCAATAGTCAAAGAAAGAAATAATTACCTTTTGTAGGCATTTATTTCTGCGATAGCAGTAAAGGTTCCATCCTTGTAATCTGATAGAACAATAATCCGGAAATAACGTGATATGACAGCCCCTGATAGGTCTACAAATTGTTTCTCTCCGGTATTTTGTAAAGTAAAATTACCTGACGACGTCCAATTGGCATTATCATCACTAACCTGTATTTCAATCAATTTGGCAGCTCCATCAAGTGGCGTACGCTGGATAAAGGTTAGTCCATTTATTTGATTTCTAGCATGCATGTCTATGGTAATCTGATGAGGGTAAGAAGTTGTTTTGCCCATATGCCAAACCGTGGTAATGTTATTGTCTAAAACATTTTGAGGTACTCTTGTACCATCATAATCTGTTCCCGCCGCCGCAGTCCATCCTGTACGGTTATATTCTATGGGAGGTGCCAATACTTCTACGCTCTGGTAAGTGGTCTTAAAAGTGTCTATGCATGAAGTATCCGGTACGAATAGTGTTGTGTATGAAAATTCAGTACCTAATTTGAAATTAGGAAGTACTGTAGAATCTTGACCTAAATCAGTGTAAACAATTTGCTTATTATTATTCAGATCTGTGTATTCGACTTCTGTGCCGATAGGGCCCAGTGTACGATCCATATTCCTCCACATGATCTTTACCTGATTATTATTATTCGGCATAGCTGAAATAATCAATCGATTGGATATCGATGCTTTATAGGCGTCTCCATAAGCTCTCCCTACCGCGTACACCGCCACTGATTTATTGCCTAAAGCATCAAATGTATGTATCTGAAAGTTGTATAAATTTTCCGGTAACGAGATATATTGCTTCATTGTATCGACATTTCCCGTCCGAGTGACAGGAATTACCACTGAGTCTTGTAAACTATTCCAGTATATGATACAACCTGTGACTTTTGGATCAGAACGGAACAGTCCTTGAATGAATACACGTTCATCACCTGAGAATACCTGCACCGAATCAATCTTTCCCGTATAGGAAATTTCTCCACCTTCTGCAAATTTTTTATAATCGTCCATCTTGGCGCAAGAAGCAATCATGAGGAATGAAATGATGCCCAGATAGTTCCATTTTTTATTTTTATATAACTTATTCATGTTGAATGTTTCATTTTTTATTTTACAAATGGTTAAACTACCTGCATATTATCGGGTATCACCATATACGTTGAGCTCTAAAATCTCAAACCAGGTGGATCCCATCCAGTTTTGCAGACATTTAATCCTCAGATATTTTACTTTGCCGGCATTCGGGTCCATGTTATAATCAAATCCGGCAATTGCTGCATTCCAGTCTTCTGTGGTAGTCGTACCATAAGCTGCTCCTGACGGCTTGATATTTTCAAAATTGCCCAATTTTGTCCATGTGCTCCAGTCCGGGTTGGCGGTTAGGGAGCCCCATACCTCAAAGAATCTAAGTTGCCCACGGTAATAAAACTGGTGTTGTCCATTGCTCATAAATTCCGAATAGTTCCATATTTTAATCCGGCTCAGTTTGGCTGCTTGTCCCATATCGATCGTAATATATTGCGGATTCGGATCTACTATATCCGTGAGCATGCGAGGTCCGAAATTACTGTTATTACCATCCCACATGAGTTTCATGCCTGCCGTTACAGTCTGAATTTTAGCATCTCCGTCTAGGTGTAGTTCCTTAAACAAAGATTTACTTAGCATCACCTCATAGTATGGACGAATCGTACTAAAAATGGTATCGGTATAATTCAAAAAATTGTCCCGAACGGTCACGCCAAATTCTTGATCGAGTGTATCCAAGCCACGGGTAGTTTGACTAATCTGCGCTTGGGAAGTGTATATAAAGGGTAAAAATGGTTCCCATTTTCCTAAAGAGTCTTTCCTTACGATTTCCAAGGCTACATTGGCCTGTTGCGGATTGTCTGCGGTAATGCGAACCCCAGCGAACTCCGGCAGTATCTTCATGGATCTGTATATGCCCCATATCGGATTTTCCAAAGGTTTCACTGTTACGGATACTGGTTTCGAAGCAACTTCACTCCGGTTGTATGCATATATCTTTACTTCATGTTCTTCGGTATCTGCAAATCCATCCAATTCCATATTATTCGTGTAATAAGAAGATTTGACTTCCCGTTCGACTCCCGTACGGATCTCATAAACTGCCTTAATATAGAGCAAGTCCTGATCTTTAGGTAAGGTATAGGTTACCTTGGCCTTACCTGCGAGATTTTCTACCGTCACATTGCTAACCTGCCCGGGAGGATTGGTGTTATTTTCCAAGGGACCTACGATATCCCTTTTGCATCCCCATGTGGCGCAAACGAGTAGCAATAAAGCTAATGCAAGCAAATTTTTCATATTCGTTTCTTTATTATTTTTAATAATTACCAACCTGGACTCTGGACAAGGTTGGAATTGACAGACAGTTCGGCTATACGTATAGGCCAAAAATAATCACGCGGTGCAATAAATTTTTGTTGGAAGATGGTACGTATTTGGTAGTAGGGTATTGCTTCTCTTTGCGAGATGCTCCAACCTCTTACCGGAGAATTCAGTTCATTGGCTGCTTCTTTCCAACGTCTCAAGTCCCAGAAACGACTTCCTTCAAAAGCCATTTCAATTAGGCGTTCCCTATGAATAATAGCACGCATACCTTCCTTTGTAGTGGGTTTCAACGGATTTCTGGAATATGTCTGCCAGGATGTTGAGACTGATTGCAGGCCTGCCCTTGCCCGAACCAAGTCAATGTATTGATGTACATCAGCTACCGGACCTTCTGCTTCGTTTAGTGCTTCGGCATACATAAGGTACACATCGGCAAGGCGTATTTCTGGCCATGGATAATCCCGCACTGAAGTGTTGGCTGCAAAACGCGATTCCCAATTGACCAACTTTTTTGTAAAATAACCAGTTTCCGAATCTAAGAACCCTCCCCCATTACTGATTTGCCCTGACTTGGCCTTCACGGTATAGGCTTCATAATCTTTCCTTGCAGGCAAGTCCGCAGTAAG
>JAATGT010000069.1 GCA_015654525.1 Bacteroidales bacterium | reverse complement strand
TGAGCAAAACGGGTGACCGGAATATAATCCATCCGCACGGAATCTTCATTAATGCGAACAGCCCTTTCGATTCCTATGCTATAACTATGATTAAAGAAAAACTGAGTTTCTTTATAATTTGAGTATCCGGTTATTTTGGTTGGTATATCACTAGGCGCAACACCTTTAGGCGAAGTGATATCCGAACTATCGGCAACACCTCCATTTTCGTAATTGCTCAAATTATTCGTTGCTAACACCCCGATTGCCGTATAATGTTTTCCCTGATAGCTTCCGAACAATGATCCTGAGAATCGTTTAACTGACTGATCATTATATTCACCAACAGCATATATATAATCGAGCGTGGTACCAAAATTTAATCTTTTATTCGCATTGGCTGTAAATAGAAATTTAATATGATCTTCAGCCCTGTAGGTAGTTCCTCCTGTATTATAATCTAAATTACTATAAGGAGTTTTCGTATTGTAGAACGTTGCATGTTGAACATTCATCAGATAGGGATAATAGGAATTAGCAAAAATAAAATCAGTATTCTCCGGACGATCAAAATATAATTTGGATTGAATTGGTGAACCCATATTGCCATTATACGAATTAGCAATACTAAATCGGTCTATAGGATTGGAAATTTGATAATTCAAATGCACGGTATCCACAGGAACGGAATCAACCGTTGCAAAACGATCGGTAATGCGCCATGTTTTCACAAATCTGTAATTCGGAGCTACTTGTCCAAAAACAGAAACTATTATAAATAAAAACGCTACAAATAAAGTTATCTTTTTCACCGAAAAAACATTAATTTTAAACACAGAACCTGTTTTTCGCCCCTCATTATAAGGCAGTTTTGGCGTGAGTGCAAAGATACAAAAATTTATTGGCGAAGCCGAATACCCATAAGTTATAAAATCAAAAACGAAAACAGAGTTAATATTTCAGATCATCTAACAATAAATAATGATCCACAAAATGCTCCAAAACAACAAATTTTATTCATCACTGAAGTGATCAAATACGATTAAACATCTAATAACAACCAGATTGTAAAAACAAATTTGCAGGCCAGAACGAAGCTTAGAATAGGTTGAAAAAATTATTAATAAAATTGTCTAAATTATTTGATTATAACAAATAAAAGCTCTAAACTTGCAGTACAATCTAAATAACACATGCCATCTCTAATAATTATCTTTTTGATCAGATTATCACATGGTTTATAGTTAATATAAGAAGATATAATTTCTTTTTGATATTCAAGGATGAGTATTAAGATTGTAAATTGATTATTCACAAGACATATAAATATATTTTTCCCAGTCCATTTTAAAGCTATTTAATATGATTATTGAAAAGTTAATGCAATCGCTTGAGGCAAAGCACCCGGGCGAAAATGAGTACTTACAGGCAGTGCGTGAAGTGTTGAGTACCATTGAAGATGTGTACAATGAACATCCTGAATTTGAAAAAGCAAAAATTGCTGAACGTATGGTAGAACCCGATCGAATTTTTACGTTTAAAATACCCTGGGTAGATGACCGTGGTGAAGTTCAGGTAAATCTGGGTTATCGGATACAATTCAACAACGCTATAGGACCTTACAAAGGAGGTTTAAGATTTCACCCATCGGTGAATCCTTCCATTCTCAAATTTTTAGGATTTGAACAGATATTTAAGAATGCACTAACCACCTTACCTATGGGAGGTGCCAAAGGCGGATCAGATTTTAATCCAAAAGGAAAATCGGATGCAGAAGTAATGCGTTTCTGTCAGGCTTTCATGGTGGAGCTTTGGCGTTATATTGGTCCGGAAACGGATGTCCCCGCAGGCGACATAGGTGTTGGTGGCCGCGAAATTGGCTATCTATATGGCATGTATCGCAAACTGGCTCACGAAAACACCGGAGTATTAACCGGAAAAAATCTTGAATTCGGAGGGTCACTTATTCGCCCGGAGGCAACCGGATTTGGTGGATTATATTTTGTAAAACAAATGCTTGAAACTGCATGCATGAATATTAAAGGTAAAACGATTGCTATCTCCGGTTTTGGAAACGTAGCTTGGGGAGCTGTAACCAAGGCAACTGAATTAGGAGCTAAAGTGGTTTCAATCTCCGGACCCGACGGATACATTTATGACGAAAAGGTATTTCCGGAGAAAAAATTGATTACCTACTTGACCTACGTGCTACATGCAACGATATTGTCTCTCCATATGCTGAAAAGTTCGGAGCTACATTTGTGCCAAACCGTCGCCCATGGGAGCTGAAAGTTGACATAGCATTACCTTGTGCCACTCAAAACGAACTAAACGAAATAGACGCAAAACAACTGATTGAGAATGGCGTAATCTGCGTTGGCGAAATTTCTAATATGGGATGTACGCCTGAAGCAATTGAACTATTTTTAAAACACAAAATCATGTATGGTCCCGGGAAAGCTGTAAATGCGGGTGGGGTAGCCACATCGGGATTAGAAATGACTCAAAATGCCATGCACTTATCCTGGACTGCCAATGAGGTAGATGCAAAGCTCCATCAGATCATGAGTGAAATTCACGATCAGTGTGTAAAAAATGGTCGTCAAGCCGATGGCTATATCAATTATATGAAAGGGGCCAATGTGGCCGGATTTTTGAAAGTGGCTAAAGCCATGTTGGCTCAGGGAGTACTTTAATTAGTTAATTAAAACAAGTTTAGCAATCATAACTATTCACAAACATAGTCCATCTAAAAAGAGAGAATCTAAGCTTTAAAACAGCTTGAGTTTTCTCTTTTTTCTTTTAAACTTGCAGCCCGTTATCAAAAACCTTATCTTTGTAACACAAATAATATCAACAACTATTATCAATTTACATTATCATGCTTAACTTACTTAATCAACACCGAACCATTCGTAAATATACCGAACAGCCTATTGATCCACAAGTTTTAGCTCAACTATTTGAAGCTGCATGCCGCACATCTAATACAGGAAACATGCAGGCTTATAGCATAGTTTCCACTACAGATAAAAAACTAAAAGAACAACTTGCACCAGCTCATTTCAACCAGCCTATGATTACACAGGCACCAGTTGTACTTACATTTTGTGCCGATTACAATCGTTTTTCTAAATGGTGTGAGCAACGCCAGGCTGACCCGGGTTACGATAATTTTCAATCATTTATGGCAACAGCCATCGACACCCTCCTAGCTGCCCAGACATTCTGCATTGCAGCCGAAAGTATCGGATTAGGAATTTGCTATTTAGGGACAACAACGTATAACGCACGTGAAATTATTAACACATTAAAACTTCCCCGGTTAGTGGTACCTATTACAACTATCACCGTAGGCTACCCTGCCGAAATGCCCGAGCAAACTGACCGACTACCATTGAATGCCGTTGTCCATTACGAAACTTACCACGATTTTACACCCACCGATATTGATCAGCTTTATGCAGAAAAGGAAAGCAGTGAATTCTACAAGCAATTTGTAGCTGAAAACAATAAAGAAACATTGGCTCAGGTATTTACTGACATCCGTTATTCTCGCAAAAACAACGAATTCTTTTCAGATAAATTTCTCAAAGTATTGAAAGAACAAGGATTTTTATCAGCGAGTAATCAGCAATGATCAGTCATCACAACATCTTGATTAATCTTATGGATTAAATACTATTTTTACAAACAAAATAATCAATCAAACCAACTTTATTGAAAATACGAACAAAAAAAAGCGACCAATTCAATAGAATCGGTCGCTTTTTATATAAGTTATTTTACTGACAACTGATCATTGGTTTTACATTGCCTTAAAACTAATATCCAGACTTTTAACTGAATGCGTTAATGCTCCGACAGAGATAAAGTCCACACCACACTCGGCATATTCTTTTAGCGTCTCAAAAGTAATTCCACCCGATGATTCGGTTTCATATTTACCCGCAATTATTTTCACAGCCTTACGGGTATTGGCAGGTGTAAAGTTATCGAGCATAATTCTGTCAACTCCTCCAACTGCGACAACCTGAGCCAATTCATCCAGATTTCTCACCTCAATTTCTATTCTCAGATTTTTCCCGTTTTCTTTCAGATACTCTTTAGCCCGAAGAATAGCTTTATCTACTCCACCAGCAAAGTCAACATGATTATCTTTTAACAAAATCATATCATATAAACCGATACGATGATTAACTCCTCCACCTATTTTCACAGCCTCTTTTTCAAGCAAACGAAGACCGGGAGTTGTCTTACGGGTATCGAGTACCCGGGTTTTAGTACCCTCAAGCGCTTTTACATATTCACGGGTTCGGGTAGCTATACCACTCATTCGTTGCACAATATTAAGCATTAAACGTTCTGTTTGAAGAAGCGATTGTATCTTACCTTCTACAACAAAAGCCACATCGCCTGTTTTTACATCAGCACCATCATGAATAAAAGTAGTCATGCTAAGTTCAGGATCAAAAGCCCGAAAGATTTCACGAGCCACTTCCACTCCTGCCAAGACACCATTTTCTTTAATTATCAACTGAGATTTTCCGGTGGCTGTAGCCGGAATACAAGAAAGAGTTGTATGGTCGCCATCACCAATATCTTCGGCAAACCATAAGGAAATAAGTTGTTCGAAATTGTTAGTCATTAGAAGGCTCAATTCTGAGTTGTTGAATTTCATTTTTACGGGTTAAAACATACACCCGAAAACTACCTGTAGATGTTTTTAAAACACCTATGGCAAAACTGGCTGCATCTTTATTACCTTTGTGCAATAATTGAAAATTATTAACTCTGTTTTTTCTAAAAAAATCTGCTATAATTCCGGTTGCTTGCTGTCTGCTAAACACATCGTTTTTATTGTCAATAACAAGTTCTACATTTGTATTTAGGTATGACGAAAGCTGACTTGCATCGCCATCATTGAGAGCAGTAATAATATTCGAAGGAACTTCAACAGTTTGTGCATCTACCAAAGGAATAGCACAAAAAAGAAAAGCATATAAAAGAAAAAAATTGATTGTTTTCATTTTATTCTTATTTATTCAAAAAACATTTTCTCTAATCGAAATGATATCGCTTAAAAAAATGCCATATTTGCACTGGTTTATGAAATCTTTACTGCAAAAGTACATTAATTAATTTGTTGCAGCCAAATATTTCTATTGATTTTTATTTCATACAAATAACACGCCAAAAGAAGATAAATTACTAAATAAATGAAAATAAAACTCTTAACAGTAGGAAAAACGACTAATTCACATTTGGTCAAGCTTCAGGAAGAATACCAGAATCGCCTCAAATATTACATTCCGTTTGAATTGATAGTAATCCCGGAATTAAAAAACACAAAAAATCTGTCAATCTCCGAACAGCAGGAAAAAGAAGCTGATTTAATTCTTAAACAATTTGAAACAAATGATGAAGTAATCTTACTGGACGAAAAAGGGAAACAACATACCTCAGTTGGTTTTTCAGAATTTATTTCAAAAAAAATGCTGGCTTCGCATAAGCGCATGATTTTTGTTGTTGGCGGACCGTATGGTTTTTCTGAAAAAGTTTATGAGCGCGCCAATGGGAAAATATCACTTTCGGCTATGACTTTTTCGCATCAAATGATCCGATTAATATTTGTAGAACAGCTCTATCGGGCTATGACAATTCTAAAGGGAGAACCTTACCATCATGAGTGATTGATGTGGTGATGTGATGATGAGATGATGTGGTGATGAGATGATAGTTGATAATTAATAATTAATAATTGATAATTGTTTTTTCTTTTTCCAATCAAAAATCGTAAATCGTAAATTGTAAATAAAAAAGGTGATAGGATGAATATACCAGATAAAAAGAACATGCAATCGACCCAACGAAAACCGGCTAATCTATTCTTATTTTTTGCTTTTATACTTACTGTAGCCTTAGGATTGGTATGCAATTATTTTTATCAGGAATCACCTAAGCATTCTATCAACATTGAACATTTCCAAAAAGAGCTCTTAAAAAAAGAAACGCAGGGGGCAAAGACTCTGAATTCAATGAAAGAGATTATCATTCGCTCTTCTATTGATTCATTAAGCCGCGTCCAATTTGGAAATGATGATATTTCTTATTACGTATTCAACAAAAGAAATCTCGTTTTCTGGTCTGACAACCATTTAGACATTAGCAATTTATCTCTTCCAGATTCTACCGACTGGCATTACACCCAGCTACATAATGCTCATTGTATTAGTCGCGTAATATATATAGGTTCCACAAAGCTCTTAGCTTTAGTCAACATAAAAAACAACTACCCGTACGAGAATAAGGAACTGATAAATAACTTTGCCAGCGGGTTTAAAATGGATAAACAGGTACAGATTGTAGACGGAAAAAAGACGGATAAACAAGCTGTTTTTTGTTCGCATAACAATTATCTGTTCACTTTGGTAGGGCCAAAAGCTCCTATTTATAATGAAACCTGGGCACTAATCGGACTCTTTGTTTATACACTAGCATTCATCATTTTACTGATTATGTATGGCCGGGCAACTTATTTTTTAAACAAAAAAGCACTCAAAATCAAGGAATTTTCACTGTTGGCTCTTGTTGTTGGAATAATATTTGGACTATGTTTGTACTTTAATTTTCCTTCATTACTGTTCCAAAATAAATTATTTACGCCTTTTCAGTACGCATCAAATACAATGCTGGCATCAATCAGCCACTTAACAGTGGTTACCGGATTTGTTCTGGCCACTATTTATTTGTTTTACTTCTACACCAGTATTAATTTATTCAAGTCACAGCTTAGTCATATATTATTACAACTTATTTATGTACTGTATTTTATATTGCTTTACCAGATTTTAAGTGGTCTGATATATCATTCCAGTTTTCAGTTGAACATATTAAGTTTTAAAGATTTAACTATTGTAACAGCATGGATTCATCTCTTAATCTTATTGTGGGGAATCGGGTTGTGTTTATTGTTTTTCAAAACTCACAACTGGTATAAAGCAAAGCATAAACTAAAACTGGCCTTCATTGTCGATTTAATAATTTCAGCAATACTCTACCTTGTTTGTTCGCTGTTTTTTCCTGAAATTTCGTTGCAGTTAAGCGCATCGTTCATCATAATTTGGTTGGCATTTTACATTCCGTTTATTTCCCGAAAACATAAGAATAATTCCCGCTTTCTGGCTTGTTGGGCTTTTATATTTACAGCATTTTTAGTATTTAATTCATTGTTCATAAGCAATCAAAAGAAATTCGGGAAATACAAAGTTCTGGCTCAGAACATTCTGATCAGCGGTAATACCGAGAATGACAGAATAGGTGATATTATGTTGGAAGAGCTGAATTCCAAAATTCTCAACGACAGAAGAATAGGATTATTGATTACAAAAAAAGACTCATTAGCTTCTGCCAATGAATATTTAAATAAAATGTACCTCCGCGGCTTTTGGAATAAATACGATATGCGCTTAAGCATAGCTCCGAAGCATTCTAATTTGTATACCGAGTATATTCAGTTTATCGACAATACAGGTTCACAGCTGAAAAATACTCATTTTTACAGCGTTCCGTCCAATGAGAATAATATGTCGTACATTGGTAAATTTCAGTCGAACTATGTCCGGGGCGATTCGCTTTTCTTTTTCATGGAGTTTTACCCTCGCAAAAATTTCAAAAGTTATAGTTTCCCGAATTTACTTATTGCCTCTTCACCCGACATTCAGACTCAATTGAATATTGCCATTGCAAAATACGAACATAAAAAACTGGTTTATTCGGCAGGAAAATTCGATTTTCCACAAGATAACAATTGGATACCACAACGAAAAACCAATTTCTTCAGTATTAATTACAAAAGTCAACTACAGTATATTTACACATCAAACAATAAAAGCTATATTGTAATCACAGAGCAACAACCCCACAAGTTCACCAATTACTTACTTTATTTCGTTTACACTTTTCTGGCCTATTTTGTGCTCAGTTGGCTTATTATCTGGGCATTTCTGATTCTGAAAACAAGAGGTTATTATCGGTTGGGGTTAATTGCAAAGTTTCAATACACCTTTATTGCATTGCTTATTTTGAGCTTTGTAGGTATATTTTATGTATCGGTAAACTTTATTCAAAAAAAATATCAGGAAGAGCAAGTTGCCAATTTGGAGAACAAAAAAAGTTTTATTCAGAAGGCATTACAAGATATGTACTATTGGAATCAGGATCTTAATGCACAAAACACACAGGTATTAAACTTTGATTTACAAGATCTTTCATACATATATCACACCGACATTCATGTATATGACAATCATGGCGTACTTATCGGAAGTTCCCAACCATTGATTTTCAATAAAAACCTAATCAGCAATCGGATTTCTTCAAAGCCCTATTTTACACCTAATGCCAATATAAATCAGTACGAACACATTGGAAAGCTAAACTACCTAACCGGCTATATCGATTTCTACAACGGCGATTATTTACAAATCGGTTATATTGCAGTTCCTCAGTTCTTCAGTCAGGATGAAATACGAAGCGAAATTGAAAGTTTTCTGGCAGTAATCATTCATATTTATCTTATCATCATTATACTGGCTATATTCTTAAGCCTTATTATCGGAAAACAATTATCGCTACCACTTAACGTACTGGAAGAAAAGCTAAAGGGAATGCGTTTAGGTCTTAGAAATGAAAAGATTGACTATACGCTGAATGATGAAGTCGGTCAACTGGTAATTCAGTATAACCGCACGGTGGATGAACTGGAAAAGAGTGCACGCCTACTGGCCAAATCAGAACGAGAGTCGGCATGGAAATCGATGGCACGGCAAGTGGCTCACGAAATAAACAACCCACTGACACCAATGAAGCTAACCATTCAACAGCTACAACGGACGAAAAAGATGAATGATAGTCGCTTCGATGCCTATTTCGATAAGTCAACCGTGATGCTGATTGAACAAATCGACAATTTATCGCGCATAGCCGGCACATTTTCTGACTTTGCCCGCATGCCCGAAGCCAACTTCGAACGGGTGGATATTGCATCCAGACTCTATTCTGTAGTTCAGCTTTTTGCCAACAATAACGAACAGATAGAAATGAAATATAATGGACCCGAAAGTGAAGTATTTGTATATGCCGACCCCGAACAACTGGTGCAGGTATTCAATAACCTGATAAAAAATGCCATTCAGGCTATACCTTCAGACCGAACAGGAGAAGTGTTAGTCAGACTTTATCAAACCGACAAACAAATTGTCATAAGCGTTACCGACAATGGTGCAGGAATAGAACCCGACATTCAAAGTAAGTTGTTTATCCCCAACTTTACAACCAAAAACACCGGTATGGGACTGGGACTGGCTATTGCCAAAAACATTATAGAACTATCAGGTGGAACAATTTCATTTACTACTGAGCTAAACAGGGGAACAACATTCACCGTAGTATTACCTAAAGCGGAACAATAAAATAATATGAAAAATATTTGATAAAGGTTCGTCTAGATACAAATAACAAGTCTTAGCTTATAAATATGATCTCAACCTCCCAATCTGCATATTACCAAAACAGAATAATCACCTTAGAAGGAAAGCAGAATAGTCTGAAGAAAAAAAGCAGACAATATTCTTTGATACGCTTGTGTTTATTTCTTTGTTTTGTTGGGTCGTTATTCTTGCTTTTCAAAACGAATTATATTATTCTGCCATTTATCATTTTAATTATATCGCTGGGTCTTTTTATTCTGTTCGTCATTAAGCACAACAAACTTGAAGACGCCATTACTTTACTGTCTGCAAAGATTCAAATCAACAAGGATGAGTTGCTTTATATCGACCATAAATATTCCGAACGTAATGCCGGCGAAAAGTATGCAGCAATCAACGCTTCTCTTTCCAATGATTTTGATCTGTTTGGAAGAGGTTCTTTATTCCAGTACATTAATCGCTGTAACACACAAAAAGGAAGAGATACATTGGCTCAGAGCCTCTGTTTCCCTGATAAAAGTCCTGAATTAATCCGACAGAAGCAGGGTGCCATAAATGAATTGTATGCTAACAATGACTTCATTCAAGATTTTCAGTCAATCACCAAATTTATTCGGGGTAACGGAACAGAATCTGTGTTGCAAAACTGGATGAATGAAGCCCAAAAAGATTTCAGCTCAATCAGAATCATAGCCATCATATTAGGACTGATAAATATTGTTTGTGCAATGTTGTCGGCATTTAGCTTATTGCCTTGGCAGGTATTGACTTCGACGCTCACTATTTCACTCATTTTTGTCAACATCCACAACAAGAAAATTTTAAAAACACATTCGCAATTAATAAGTATTGCTACTGATTTGGAAAATTATATTGCGGCTTTTCAACTTATTGAAGAAACTCCGTTTCAATCAGATCATCTGCTGGCTCTTAAAAAATCATTAGCCTTGAATGATACCGCAACAAGCAAAATTTTAGGTTCTTTACATAAGATTCTTTCCGTTTTTGAGATTCGAGAAAACAGACTTCTATCTTTTTTGCTCAATGCGTTCATTTTGCTGGACATCCATATTTTCTATTCTTTTTCGCGTTGGAAGCTTAAGTACAACAGTAATACATCAGTGTGGTTTGCGGTATTTAATGAAATGGAAACCCTGATTAGCTTTACTACGTTCGCCTTTAATAATTCTCAAGATGTAGTTTATCCTACTGTTTCCGATGAAGGCTTTAGCGTGCAGGCACAAGAAATGGGTCACCCATTAATAAACCCAACTGTACGAGTCAATAACAGTTTCAGCATTTCGGGTATGCCATCGGTGCTTATCATTACCGGAGCTAATATGGCTGGTAAAAGCACTTTTTTACGAACCGTGGGGGTCAATTTGTTATTAGCTATGAACGGAACTCCGGTTGTTGCCCGGTCATTTACTTTTACGCCCTGCGATATCTTTCCTTGTATCAAAATCCAGGATTCGCTTATCAACAATGAGTCTTATTTTTACGCGGAGCTTTTGCGCTTAAAAGAGATTATTGAACAAGCTAAAAAACAACCGAAAACATTCGTGATTTTAGATGAGATATTACGTGGCACCAATACAAAAGACAAGCAAACCGGTTCATTAGGATTTATCGAAAAATTAATCCAGCTTAAGGTTCCGGTAATTGTTGCTACGCACGACTTGATTATTGGAGAGTTAGAACAGAAACACGTAGGAGTTGCAATTAACCAGTGCTTTGAAGTAGAACTTATAAACGATCAGTTATATTTTGATTATAAACTAAAAAAAGGGATCAGTCAAAAGCTGAACGCGTCTTTCCTATTGAGAAAAATGGAGATTATTGATTAACTAACACTGGGGCACATCTGAATTTACATAGCTACTGTTGAAAACTATTTCCTTACCTTCAACATCTCAGGATTCTCGGCAATAAACTTTGTGGCTGCACTATATCCATGCTGGTAGATGGTTTGATAAGCATCAAAGCTAAACTCATGAAACTCTTCTACAGCATTAGGCTCTATGACAAACCGACAAAGCTTGCGTCCTTCCTGCGAGTTTTGATGTTGCATGGCCCGGACAGCACAAACAAGGGTATCGATAGGCTTCTTTAGTTGCGTGGCAACTTTATTGGGCAAAACATCCACACCAATGATGGTGGAGCAAAACGGCACAAGGCATTGAGCCGGCAGGTTATTCAGCAAACCTCCATCTACATAATAAACATCATTGTCTTTTACCGCTTCGAAAACTCCAGGAATGCTCGACGAAGCAGCCACCCATTTATCCAGTTCAGCTCCCGAGTCCACAATCTCCCATTCGGCATCATTCAGATTAGCAACGCAGATATACAGTTTCTTTTTCAGTTGTTCAAAGCTGTTGTGCGGAATCAACTCCAGAATAAGCGAACGCAAAATGGCATGAGTCGACAAGCCCGATCTCAGTAAAGGAGAACGGAAAGTCATCAGTTTTGTAATTTTATACAATTTATCCTCTTTGATCATTTGAAGCATTTCGGCAGGCGAATATCCGGCAGCATACATTGTTCCGACAATGGCACCCATACTGGAGCCGGCGATGTGAGTTGGATAAATACCATGATCTTCGAGCGATTGCAACACACCAATATGAGCAAATCCTAAGGCACCTCCCCCACTCAGGCAAAGTCCGAGCCCACTCTTTGCCGGAGGCGAACAGAATAAATCTTTAATTATTTTCATTTTGGATAGATTATTTAATGTGTAATTAATGAACGAAAGCGACAAATATTAGTTAACGGAACAAAAAACTTATCGGATTAAAAGCCCTAAAAGGATTTATTGCGCTATTTTTGTAGGGAATAATCGACAAAAGTTTTCTTTCTGCATTTAAAGTTCAAAGATAATATTGTCGAATCAGCTAACAAGCATAAATTACTATATAATGAAACGTATTTCTTTAATTTTTATTTTAACGTTGTGTGTAAACGTTCTATTTGCCAACTTGCTTTACGATATAACCGACGGTAAATACCGGGTTAAATCGATAGAAATGCCCCGATCGATGAATGACGGTGAACATTATACGATGATGGTTAACGGCAAAGCCATCGTAAAATATAGCTATAAAACAGGTGCAACTGTCGACACATTGTTCAGTATAGCCAAACTGAAAAAGTCGCCCGTAAAAGAAATTTCGGGTTATGAGTTTAGCCCAAATGAAAACAAACTGTTGGTTTACACCAATGTAAAATACCGTTATCGCCGTACGTTCACAGCCGACTACTATGTTTACGACCTTAAGCGCAACGAAATTGCTCCTCTGTCAGAAGGTGGACCGGAAGAAGTGCCTCTTTTCTCTCCCGATAGCCGGTACATTGCCTTTGCACGTGAGAATAATCTCTACTTGAAGAAACTCGATTTCAATACCGAAAGTGCCATTACCACCGATGGTAAGTTTGGCAGCATTATAAACGGAACACCCGACTGGGTTTACGAAGAAGAATTTGAGAAAACACGGTATTTCGAATTTAGTCCCGACAGTAAAATGGTAGCTTTCGTGAAATTCGACGAGTCGAAAGTTCCGGAGTTCTCATTCCCCATCTATATCGACCCATCGAAAGCGAAAGATGAACTAACTACCTATCCGGGCTCTTATAAATTTAAGTACCCGAAAGCCGGCGAAAACAATTCAAGAGTTAGTGTTTGTGTTTACGACGACTACTACAAAGCAATTAAAACCATGAAATTGCCCGATGCCGATCAGGACTTTTATATTCCACGCATCAAATGGACAAATTCGGTGGATCAGTTAGCCATTTTCAGACTAAACCGCAACCAGAATAAGTTGGATATGTTCCTTACTAATCCAAAATCGACTTTATCAAAACTGATTCTGCGACAGGAAGACAAATACTATGTAGAATACGAAAACATCGATTTTATCCGCTTTGCGCCCGACAATAAAACCTTTATCGGAGTAAGTGAAAAATCCGGTTATCGTCATGTATATGAATATGGAATAAACGGTACGGTTATCCGGCAACTTACAAAAGGTAACTGGGATGTGACCGATGTGTATGGCTTTGACGAAAAAAAACAAGTGCTCTATTATCAATCGGCTGAAGTTTCGCCTATGCAACGCGATGTGTATTCTGTAGACTCAAAAGGAAAGAAAACGCGCCTGACCGACGGCAAAGGCACTCACAATGCATTTTTCAACTCTACAATGAGTCTGTTTGTTGATAATGCCTCAAGCCTTGAAATGCCTAATGTTGTTAGCCTGCGAACCAGCTCGGGAAATTTAGCCAGAACCATCAGAGACAATGCGGCTTTGGCTGCCGAATTCAAAGCATTGAATCTGCCTAAAAAAGAATTCTTTACTTTTACTACATCCGAAAATGTAAAACTAAACGGTTGGATGTTGAAACCGGTCAACTTTGACCCAAATAAGAAATATCCTGTTCTGCAGGTTCAGTATAGCGGTCCGAATTCACAACAGGTGCTTGACACCTGGAGAATAGACTGGGAATATTATCTGGCAACACTAAACTATGTGGTAGTTTGCGTGGATGGTCGTGGTACAGGTGCGCGCGGATCTGAATTCAGAAAATGCACGTACCAACAATTAAATATTTTGGAAACCAAAGATCAGGTTGAAACAGCTAAATACCTGGCACAACAAAGCTATATTGACAAGGATCGCATTGGCATATGGGGTTGGAGTTATGGTGGTACAATGACTTTATTCAGCATGACTACAGGCGAGAAGGTTTTCAAAGCCGGTATTGCCGTTGCACCTGTTACCGACTATCGCTTTTACGACACTGCCTATGCTGAACGTTTTATGCGTCGTCCACAAGAAAATTTCAAAGGATATGATTTATCGTCCGCTTTACTTCGTGCTGATAAGTTGCAGGGGAACCTCCTTATTGTACACGGAACTGCCGATGACAATGTGCATTTTCAAAACACCATGCTTTATATCGATAAGCTGGTAGCTGCCGATAAACAATTTGAAATGCAGGTTTACACCGACAAAAATCACAGTATCCTGGGTAAACAAACCCGTCGGCATTTATATACTCGCATGAGCGATTTCCTAATTAAGAATCTATAAACCATTAGAATTATATAATTCACAAGCACCGTCTAAAATATGTTTTAAAACATAATTTAGATGGTGTTTTCTTGACCATTTGCCTGATCATTCTGCAAGAAAAAGCATTAACTTTGGGTGTTCAATTCAAGAACAATATTGTAAACTTATTTATCAATTAAAATCTTTCATATGAGCACAGAAAACAAAAATTATGCATTGCCTATTGCAATGATGTTTGCGTTATTTTTCATGATTGCCTTTGTAACAGGTTTGCCAAGCCCTATGGGTGTAATTGTGGCAAAACAATTTGGAGCATCTAACTTTGAATCGCAATTAGGGTTCTTGGGTAACTTTTTAGCTTATGCCTTTATGGGTATTCCCGCAGGTATTATGCTGAAAAAAATCGGTTATAAAAAAACAGCATTATCAGCTATTGCAGTTGGTTTCGTTGGAGTTGCCGTTCAGTTTCTTTCGGGTCAGGTAGGTAGTTTCAGTGTTTACCTGGTTGGTACTTTTATTTCTGGATTCTCTATGTGTATGCTTAATACTGTAGTAAACCCGATGCTTAACACCTTAGGTGGCGGTGGTAATTCTGGCAACAGATTATTACAGTTTGGAGGTTCTATCAACTCTATCGGGGCAACCATTACTCCTATGTTAGTTGGTTGGTTGATGGGTGCAGAAGCCGGTCGTACTATTGGAAAAGCAAACCCTGCTTTATTCCTGGCTTTAGGTATCTTTGCCTTGGCATTTGTGGTATTGTCTTTCGTGAAAATTCCGGAACCACACATGGAAACTGCTACTGAAAGAAAAGTAAAACACAGTCACAGCCCACTCTCTTTCCGTCACTTTGTTTTAGGTGCTATCGCTATCTTTATTTATGTAGGTATCGAAATTGGTATCCCCAGCACAGCAAATTTATTTATGACAGCATCCAAAACCGCATCCAATGTAGGACTGGGAATTGACGCAACCACAGCTGGTAGTATTGTGGGAGTTTATTGGTTATTGATGTTGTTCGGACGTTTACTTGGAGCATCTCTTGGAGCAAAAGTATCCAGCAAAACGATGCTTACCGTAGCAGCTTCTTTAGGTTTATTCTTTATTCTTCTCGCTATTTTCAGCCCAATCACTACCGTTGTTACTATTCCTTTTATCAATGTTCAGGTACCTATCAGCATTATGTTCCTTGTTTTATGCGGACTATGCACGTCTATTATGTGGGGTGGAATTTTCAACCTCGCTGTTGAAGGGCTTGGAAAATATACAGCCGCAGCTTCCGGTATCTTTATGGTTATGGTTTGTGGTGGAGGTATCGTTCCGCTTTTCCAGGGATTTATATCCGATAATTTTGGTTATCTGAGTAGCTACTGGGTTATGTTTGCATGTTTAGGCTATATGCTTTTCTACGGTTTAATTGGGTCTAAAAATGTAAACAAAGACATTCCTGTTGAATAATTGAAATTCGAATCACTAATTTATACTTCAAAAAAATGGACAAACCATATGTAATAGGCATGGATATGGGCGGAACAAATACCGTTTTCGGGATTGTTGATGCTCGTGGCAATGTCGTAGCGAAAAGTGCTATTAAAACAGGCAATCATACTGATGTAAACTTATATGTTGATGACATTTATGCTGAGCTATCAAAATTAATTGAAACAGCTGGTGGCATTGATAAAATTAAAGGAATAGGTGTTGGTGCTCCCAACGGAAACTATTATACCGGTAACATTGAATTTGCACCCAACTTACCATGGAAAGGTGTTGTTCCGTTTGCCAAACTGATGAGCGATAAATTCGGCATTCCGGCCGCATTAACCAACGATGCCAATGCAGCAGCTGTAGGTGAAATGACTTACGGCATTGCACGCGGGATGAAAAACTTTATCATGATCACACTGGGAACCGGTGTAGGAAGTGGTATTATCATTGACGGTAAAGTAGTATACGGACACGATGGATTTGCCGGAGAGCTCGGACATGTGAATGTAATGCGCAACAACGGTCGCCTTTGCGGTTGTGGAAAATCGGGTTGTCTGGAAACTTACGCTTCGGCTACCGGAGTGGCACGTTCTGCACGCGAGATTCTTGAAACAAGTACCAGTCACAGTCTTTTGCGCAACATTCCGGTTGGGAATCTTACATCAAAAGATGTTTTTGATGCAGCTATGGAAGGCGATGAAGTGGCAAAAGAAATCTTCAATTATACCGGAAAGATTCTGGGTGAAGCCTTTGCCGATTTTGTAGCATTCAGCGCACCCGAAGCCATTGTTCTTTTCGGAGGTCTTTCAAAAGCCGGAGATTTAATTATGAAGCCTATTAAAGAAAATATGGAAAAGAATTTACTTCCAATCTGGAAAGGCAAAGTTAAAGTCTTATTCTCCGAACTGAAAGAAGCTGATGCAGCTATTTTAGGTGCCAGTGCTTTGGCTTGGGAAATTTAAGCAGACAAAAGAGTAAAGACAAAAGAACAAAGATTAAAGACGAAGGATCTGAGATCTGAAATCTTGAAACTTTTCAAATAGAAGAATCCCTTTCTGTAATATGCAGGAAGGGATTTTTTTTGAGTAAAGAGTAGAGACAAAAGAACAAAGACAAAAGATTAAAGACCGGAGATTAGAAAATTGAGAGGCTTATAAATACAGAAGAGAGACTGTTCATGAAACTGTGTCTGCAAGCTAAAAACAATTAATTTTGCAGACCCATGAAAAAAGAAGAAAAAGAAAAAGAATTTAGTTACTCAGACTTTGAGCGCGAAGCCATTCAAGGTCTTTATCAAAAGAAGCAGTATTTGGGTGAAGATGGTATTTTCACCCCTTTATTGAAACACTTTTTAGAGACAGCTTTATCCGCAGAGCTACAGGCTCATTTAAATCAAGAGTCAGACAACAAGCGCAATGGACTGACAAGCAAGCGAGTAAAAAGCAGTTCAGGAGAATTTGAGTTAGTTACTCCCAGAGATAGAGAAGGCAGTTTTGTTCCAGAGATAGTAGCCAAGCGTCAAATAGTAATAGAAGATGATATCTGTGATAAAATTCTGTCTATGTATGGCAAAGGAATGAGTTATTCAGACATAAAAAAGTTTTTATCAGAGATTTACGGCTTGTCATTTTCTCCGGGTCAATTGAGTGAAATAACGGATCAAATCATACCCGAAATAGAACAATGGCAATCCCGTGCCTTAGATTACATGTATGCTATTGTCTGGTTTGATGCCATACATTATAAAGTTAGAGAAAATGGGACGGTAATAACTAAAGCCTTGTATAACGTATTTGCTGTTAATATGGAAGGTCACCGTGAGTTACTGGGTATCTATGTGTCTAACAGCGAATCGGCAAGTTTTTGGTTGAGCGTAATGCAAGACTTACAACAAAGAGGAGTGCAAGACATACTGATTGCTTGTACCGATAATCTGAAAGGTTTTTCGGATGCCATAAGCTCCATATTTCCGCAAGCGGTGGTTCAAAGTTGTATTGTACATCAGGTTCGTAACACACTCAAGTATGCTGCCGCAAAGGATTACCAGCCGTTAGTAAATGATATGAGAGCCATATATTCCTGTGCTAACATAGCAGGTGCAGAAATAAAATTAGAGGAATTCACTCAAAAATGGAGCGAAAAATATCCCATAGCCGTGAAGAGTTGGCATGAGAATTGGTATAAACTTAGCTCGTTTTTTGAGTTTGGTAAGGACATTCGGAGGTTAATGTATACTACAAATCCTATTGAAAACGTACATAGACAGATGCGAAAAATAACAAAATCTAAAGGAAGTTTTCCTTCTGACTTGGCAATTAAAAAGCTTATTTACTTAGTTATACGTGAAATTAATCGTTCACCAAAAGGGAAAGTCACCGGTTGGAACTTGATTTTTTCTCAATTAAGTATTAAATTTGAACAACGAATAAGCCTTGCGCAGACGTGAATTTTACCCGCAAAGAAAAGATATTCACCCGCAGTATGACAAGGGTAAACAAGTGGCGTCGTCCCTAGCCACCCTTGTCACACTACTGGAAATATCTTAAAAGGCAGGTATAATTCCTCTCACAGAAGAGGCTGTCTCAACATTGAGTCAGCCTCTTTTATGTTTCAAAGTCTTTAGATAGAACCTTATTTTGATTATTTATCCTTTGTCCCTACCTTTTGATCTTTGATCTTTGTTCTTTTGTCTTTATTCTTTGTTCTTTGTTCTTTATTCTTTATTCTTTGCTCTTTGCTCTTTGCTCTTTGCTCTCAATGAAACAAATTCAAAAAGCTTCTCGGCACCTGTGTTTCGAAGCTCACCACTTCGGTAGTTACGGGATGGTAAAACGCCAACAGACGGGCATGTAATCCCAGGCGCCCAATTGGACTAATATTGGCACCGTATTTCTTATCGCCTACTATGGGGTGACCGATACCCTGCATATGCACACGAATCTGGTTTTTACGACCTGTTTCGAGTTCTATTTCCAACAAAGAGTAGTCATCGTTCGACTTCACACAACGGTAGTGTGTAATAGCCTGCTGACCGCCATCGTCGGTATTGCTCGAATGGATCTTCAACGATTTCTCGTTTTCCGAAAGCCAGGTTACGATCGTGTCCTGCTCTTTTTCTATTTTACCTTCTACCAAGGCCACGTAGATACGACGGGTGACAATGCGATGCCAGTTTTCCTGAAGGATAAGCTGAACTTCTTTATTCTTGGCAAACATAATTACCCCCGATGTTTCGCGATCCAGACGGTGTACCACGTAAATGCGGTTGTCGGGTGAGCCTTTTTTTACATGATTTTTCAGAATGGAAAAAGCGGTTGTTTCATCCGCATTTCCGGTACTTACAGTCAACAGTCCTTCTTTCTTTTCCACCACAATCAGGTAGGCATCTTCAAAGATAATTTTGAGTTTTGGATGGTTTAGTTCGATAGTTCCACGACCACTGTTCACAGCAATAATGTCATTAGGCTGTAAGGGCAGATTAAACTGCGTGGTTACTTTATTGTTGACCATCACTTGCCGGTGAGCCAGAAGCGATTTAACGGAGTTACGACTCATACCACCCATTTTGGATAATAGAAAAGTCATCAGTTCCGTTGGTTCGGCAACTTTCAATTTGGTTTCTTTAGGTGCCGGAGCAGCTTTTGGTTTACGTTTCATGTTTTGTTTTTTGAGAAATGGCGAAATTCAGATTCCGCCTGCTGTAATAGTATAAATATATCTGATATGGGATGGAATTGGAATTCCACCATCCCTGGAATTCCACCATCCCTTAAATCAGACTTTTTGCAACAAAGCCTGCTGCATTTTCCCCGTCGATAGCCGAAGAAGTGATTCCACCGGAATAGCCGGAACCCTCGCCCGCTGGGAAGAGTCCGTTGATAACCGGATGTTGTCCTGTTTCCGGATTTCGGGGAACGCGGACAGCCGACGACGAACGGGTTTCGACACCTACCACCACCGCATCGTTGGTAACGTAACCATGCATCTTACGATCGAACTTTTTAAAACCCTCACGCAATCGGGACGAAATGATGTCGGGCAACCAGAAATGCAAAGGCGACGAGATAAGTCCGGGTAAATACGAACAGTCCGGCAGATCGGCCGAGAGTTTCCCTTTTACAAAGTCGCCCAGACGTTGTGCCGGAGCCACCTGTTTAAGTCCGCCGTTGTTTTTATAGGCCAGATTTTCGACATATTGCTGGAACTTAAGTCCGGCCAACACACCATACTCCTGATATTCGGCCGGAATATCTTCGGGGCGAATTTCCACCACTATGCCGGAGTTGGCAAAAGGCGAATTTCGTTGTGACGCCGACATCCCGTTGACCACAATTTCATTCAGCCCGCTTCCGGCCGGAACGATATGTCCCCCCGGACACATGCAAAACGAATATACACCCCGTTCGTTTACCTGATCCACCAAATTGTAACTGGCAGCAGGTAAATACGGATCGCGTTCTTTGCTATGATATTGAATACTGTCGATAAGGGCTTGCGGATGCTCTACGCGAACGCCCATAGCAAAACCTTTCGGCTCGAGAGCAATGCCCTGATTATGGAGCATCTCGTAAATATCGTGCGCCGAGTGACCTGTAGCCAGAATAAGGGCTTTGGCTTCGTAGGTGTTTCCGTCGGCAGTTTTGCAACCCACCACCTGATTATTTTCAATCAGAATTTCGGTCAGTTTTTGTTCGAAATGAATTTCGCCACCACAGGAAGTAATCGTCTTACTGATATTGGCAATGACCTGTGGCAATTTATCGGAACCGATATGCGGATGTGCATCGTATAAAATTTCTTCTGCAGCACCGTGAACATGAAATATTTCGAAAATGCGGTCGGTGTTCCCTTTCTTTTTCGAACGAGTGTAGAGCTTTCCGTCCGAAAACGTCCCCGCTCCTCCCTCACCGAAACAATAGTTCGATTCGGCATTAATACCGTTATTACGGTTTAGCTGCGCAATATCCAATTTGCGGGTATGCGCATCTTTTCCTCTTTCCAGAATAATGGGTCTCAGTCCCGACTCTATCAACCGCAACGCAGCAAACAGCCCTGCAGGTCCGGCACCGATAATAAGCACCGGCGTTTTTCCTTCTACCGACTGATAATTAAAAACCGGTTTTCCCATCACCGGAGCCGGTTCGTCCCAGTACACTTCCACCATCAGATTCACTTTGGGTTGGAACGAGCGTGCATCAATCGACTTTTTGGTAGTGCGCAAGCGGGTAATCCGCGAAGGTGATATTTCCAGTTTATCGGCCACCTGTTTGGTCAGCAATTCGGGCTTTTCAGCCAGTTCGGGTATAAGGTTTAGTTGTATGAGTTCGTGCATAAAAAGTTCAAATAAATTGGATTGCAAAGATACGCAAATTATGTGTAAGAATGACGACGCTCCGACCTGCTCGTTATCAGACACCAACAAGCCGGCAAAAAGTCCGCAAAGATAGAAGGGTTTACTTCAGGTGTTTTCTGATTTCATCCAGCACCTGCATGGGATATAGCAGTACCTCATAATTCTCGAAACGCACAACACGCACACCCACCGAGTTCAGGTACTCGGTTCGCACGGCATCGTACGCTTTTCCCTTGGCCGTAAAATGTCCCGCCCCATCGAGCTCAATGGCGAGTTTATACCTGGCACAATAAAAATCGACTATATAATGCCCGATGCTGAACTGCCTGAGAAATCGTTCACCATCCAACTGACGGTTTCGGATCATCACCCACAACGCTACTTCGGCAGGTGTCATGCGCTTGCGTAGTTTTCGCCGGAAGGGTTTCATCTCCGGAGGCTGTTTAATTGATCTGGCATGATGGTTAGATTTTATTTAGAAGAGTTTTTCAACCCCTCCGCTACGCTAGAGTCTGTATCAAAAGCACGCAAACAACGCAAATGACACAAATTTTCGCAAATAAGACTTGAGAAATTAAATACACTTTAGCTTAGCAGTAAGTCTCCTCAGTTCTCAACTTTTCCCTTTTATGAGAAGTACCCGAAGAGCGATGGATTTCATTGCATTTCTTATGCATACAAAAGAAATTTTCAGTTCCACGTTCCGCTTTAGTCATAGCCGAAAGTAAAGCTCCTGCTTTCCGTATCATATTTGAACATGTTAGTATGCAGATACCAATAAATAACTTTTACGCTGACGGGATCTTAGAACAGAGTATTCACCTTTTTACTTCCCTTGTTCGTAACCATTGCTTTTTATTTTTTTGAAAATTTTGGATTCATTTTCATGTGATATTTTTTTTACAACTTGAATAGTAGAGAGAAACAACATATCGGCAACTTGATTTAGAGTTAATAATGTGTCTATTGGGAAAAAAGTTTTTGAAATATTTAGTTTTAATTCAAAGTTTAGCAATGAGACTAGATTTTGATATTCTCTATCATCTTCATCTAATCTTATAAATTCTCCATTTGATACATGGATAGAAACCATTTTCATCGCTGAACCATGGATTAATAGATGTCTTAAAACATAGAATTTTTCTATATTTGTGAACATTTTCTTCTCAGCCTCATTAAATAAATCGCCTATACTCTTTCCAGTGATAAACTTATACTCACTTTTGTAGTTGTCTATATTACTTATTCTAATTATGTTGTCAATGTATTTAGACATTATTTTTTCCTGAATACCAGATAAACCCTCTGTTGTTAGATCATTCAAAAGCCTCCATTCCATACTAGCTTCAAACAAACTAAAACAATTTAAAATAACCGAAGAATTGATTGCCCTAATTTGTTGCTTAATTTGCATTAAATTATCAAGATTGACTTGACCTGCCGAGCCTCCTTCAAACGAAAATTGAATTGAAGAATCGCTAGCCTTTTTTATGAAAAATTCTACTTTAGGCCTCATGTTAATAAGAGATATGATATTTTCGTAGAAAAAGCCAATGTTGTTTTGGAGCAATTTAGGTTTGTCTTCTGATTCCATGGTATTTGTGTTTAAATGATCGTTGATTATTCTTCATATAATATTGAATAAACTTTGATTCTGGTAGCCAGTTCCCCAGTCCCTCTAGATATGTCTATTCTTTGCAGAATGGTTCGAATTGATTGTTGTTTTTTATTCTCCAAGCCGAGCATATAAATGCGGTTGCTTCATGAAAAATAGCCTGTTGAATTCTCTTGATGTCTGCAATGAATGATGGATTCATACCTTTATTTTTTATTCATTATTTTTCTCCCTACAAATATACCCCTTTCTCTTCACACTCACCTCACTTATTTCAACCTAGTTATCCACAAACTATCTTCAGATAATTCTGGCTTGGGTAAAATCCCCTCTTTAGGAGGGGACGACGGTTCCTAAGGAGGCGTCGTCGGTTCGATCAGAGGCGACGGCGGTTCGGTTGGAGGCGTCGTCAGTTCGACAGGAGGCAACGACGGCTCAATCGGAGGCGAGCTCGGCTCCTAAAGAGGCGACGACGGTTCGGGAGGAGCCGAAATCCGGATAAAAACAGAGCCGTGGATCAATCCACGGCTCCACCTTCAGTAATTTAGTTACATTGTCTGCATTTATTTAGTTTTTGAATCAGTCGACTTACTACTTTTAATTGTAAAATACTGTTTAAGATCGTCGTAGATAGCTTTTGCACCCGGTAAGTTTACTGCAGCAGCTTGCTGTACGCTTCCGTAATAATACAAACCTGCTAAATAGGCTTCACTACGCGCTGCCAATTTAGTATCATCGAAATAGTTGTATAACTGATTAATCAATGTTACCAACTCCGGATGACCGTCGGCATCTTTAATGTCTATCTCAAAATCTTTTACATTCAAAAAAGAAGGAATAAACTCCGGATTTGTTTGTGTATAGGCAAATGCTTTGGTTATAAAAGCAAATGATCTATCTCCAACTTTGAGAACAGACGCACGTTCATCATCAGTCATCACAACTGCATAAGGTTTAACAAGTCCAATTATCTCTCCTACTTTAGTTTTAATCTGATCGAGCACCTCTTGAGGTATGCTCTGAGAATGTTTATTATCCATATTAATTTATTTTTTGTAAAACATAAAACAGATAACGGACTTACACTTTGTCCGCTATTTTTCAGACTACGATTCAGCTTTCCCCGCCCTCCGCCGTCTGAAAAATGTCTGATACGGGAACGGGGTTACATGCTAAAGAGAAGAGGATGCGAAAAATTTCCTCCGCAAACAACGGAAGAGAGGGTTGAGAATATGTGGGCTACCGAAGCGAAGATTTCAGTCGGCAGGATGTGATTATTACTTTTCATACGTGGCTAAATCGTACTAAAGATCAGAAAGATTATTGATAACAAACAGTGCAAAAATAAAAGATATTTTTGATACAATAATGGATAAACAGTATGTTTTAGAACATATTTCAGTTAAGAAAGAGCAAACAATTAGTGGGCGTATAAATGCCGGCTCCTAGCTCTTCTTTTCCAACAAGCTATTTTCCCTTGACAATCACAAACAACGAATAATCATTAGCCCTACTGTAAAATATTTAGCAGTAGTTGTAAATTTATTTTACAACTTATCACTTTCCTGTTTTAGCCATACGACTCATTATCAATACAAATACCCTTTTGGCACAGTTTTGGGAAACAGAAACAATCGTAACAACAGAAGAATATATGAAGAATTGGATTGTAATCGTGTTTTGTATGTGTGGCATGCTACTTTGTGCGCAGGAAAAAACCTGGACCGTAGACGAATGTATGCGCTACGCCGTGGAGCACAGCACCAAGCGGGCAAAACAGGAAGCACAAAACGAAATTTACAAACAAAACAGGCTGGAAGCTGTTGGCGGACTGTTGCCCAGCCTGAATGCTTCGGCCGACGGGAGCATGTCTTTCGGACGTGTGCTGGACAAAGATACCTACCAATATGTCAACAAAGGAACCTTGTACAACGAGTATGCCCTCACCTCTAGTCTGCTTCTGTTCGACGGATTTGCACAAATTTCGAAAACAAAAATGGAAAAGCTGAATAAGTTGAAAGGCATTCAGCAATTGCAGGACATCAAGGATATGGTAGCTTACGAAACGATGGAGATTTTTTTCAACGTACAATATTATCAGGGTACGGTGAAACTGGCCACACTCCAGCTGGAGCAAAGCTCTGCCAACCTGCAACAGGTAACACGGATGGAAGAACTGGGCATCAAGTCGGCTCCCGATGTGGCGGAACTGCAAGCCAAAGAAGCCGAGGACAGATACCTGCTTACCAAACAGAAAAACCTGCTGGTGCAGGAAATTATCCGACTGAAAGAAAAAATGAATTTCCCGGTAAACAAAGATATTAAAACCGCTGGCTACAACACCCTGCTGCCCACCGATACGCTACGCGAAAACGCACTGGACATTTATCAGAAAGCGTTGAACTATTCGCCCAAAGCGCTGGCATCTAACAAGTCGGTAGAATCTACACAAATGGCGGTTAACGTAGCCCGAGGACGATTTTTTCCAAAGTTGTCGCTCTATGGAGGTATCAACAGTTATTTCTCGCGCATGATGGACGGCACCACCTACACCCCGTTCAGAGAACAGCTCAACACCAACGAAAGCTATTATATCGGCCTATCGCTCAGCGTACCGATTTTCAATGGTTTTTCGCGCTCAGCCGAGTTCAAACGGAGCAAACAACAGCTTGTCATAGCCCGCAATGAACGCGAAGAAACCCTGCGATCGCTCTATAGCGACATTGAGCAGGCCGTAGCCGATGTTAACGGACTGTCCGACGAATACCGGCAAGCCGGCAAACGAACCGAATCGATGAAAATAGCCCATCAGGTCAACCAACGAAAATATACCGAAGGGCTCGTTAGTGCACTGGAACTTACCACCAGTTCCAACCGTCTGCTGCAAGCACAGATAGAAGAACTTTATACCAACTTAAAATATCAACTGAAATACAAACTACTGAATTATTATAAAGGGCAGGCAATAATTGCCCCCTAAATCCCCCATGGGGGACTTAAAGAAAAGTGCAAATAGAATTAGAGATACAAATACAATACTAACTAAAAGTCCCCCAAGGGGGATCTAGGGGGTTCAATATGGACATTATACTTGAAAAGAAAAAAGGATTGAGAAAAAAACACCTTCCTTACGTGGCGGGAGGAAGCCTGTTACTGATCCTCATTTTGTGGATGATTTTGGGCAATCACCGATCGCGGTTGACGGTGGAGCACGACAAACTGATGGTGGATGTGGTAACCCGCGGCGAGTTCAACGATTATATCCGCATCAACGGACAGGTGGAACCGATAAATACGATTCAGCTCAGTGCCATCGAAGGCGGTATGGTCGAGCAAAAAGTGGTGGAAGAAGGCAGCGAGGTACATCAGGGCGAGGTCATTGTCCGACTGAAAAACCCGATGCTCAACCTGAACATTCTGGATAGTGAAGCACAACTGGCCGAGAAACAAAACTTTTTGCGTAACACACAGGTGCAGATGGAACAGGAAAGACTCAGCCTGAAAAAAGAAAAGCTCCAACTGGAACTGGATGTGGAACGAAAAAAACGGAAATTCATGCAATACAAACAGCTGTATGCCGAAAAACTATGTTCGCAAGAGGACTATCTGCAAGCCAAAGAAGACTATGAGTTTGCCGTGAACAGCCGCAAACTGGTGGTGGAACGCCAGAAACAGGATTCTATCTACCGCGGAATTCAGATAAGACAAATGGAAGAAAGCCTGCACAATATGCGCCAAAACCTAACGCTGGTGCGGCAACGCATCGATAACCTGAATGTAAAAGCTCCGGTTGACGGTCAGCTGGGATTGCTCGATGTGGAAATAGGTCAGTCGGTAGCAGCAGGAAACAAGATAGGGCAAATCAGCGTATTGTCCGACTACAAAATAGAAGCGCTCATCGACGAACACTATATCGACAAAGTAAAAGCCGGGCTGAGTGCCACCTTCGAACGGCAGGATAAAAACTTTGCCCTGCGGGTACGCAAAGTATACCCCGAAGTACACGACAAGCAGTTTAAAACCGACTTCGTTTTTGCAGGTCACCGACCGGATAACATTCGCACTGGCCAAACCTACTACATCAACCTGCAACTGGGGCAACCCACCCAAGCTGTAATGGTTCCACGCGGATCGTTCTACCAGACTACCGGCGGTCAGTGGATTTTCGTCGTATCGAAAGATGGCAAAACGGCTACCCGCCGCAACATCACCATCGGTCGGCAAAACCCGCTTTACTACGAAGTGACAGCCGGCCTGCAACCAGGCGAAAAAGTAATTACTTCGGGCTATGAAACTTTTGGGGATAGCCAGGAACTGGTGTTACAGTAATCAGTGAACAATTATCAGTTATCAGTAAATTATGACAAACAATATCAGCACTGCTTTTCGTTTGGTTTTCAAGAAAAAGCAGAACAACGGAATCAAAATAATTTCATTAGGTGTGGGACTGGCCATGGGATTGGTGCTCATTGCCAAAGTATGCTTCGAACAAACCTTCGACGATTTCTACCCCCACAGCGAACGCATTTATCAGATTCAGGAAAATGTAGCTTCCGGAAACGATAAACCAAATGCTTACGGTCAGGTGAGCGGTGGCGTGGCTCCGGGAATGAAGGCAGACCTACCTCAGGTTGAAGCAGCTACCCGCCTCACTTCTACGGAAAACGATGCTGTCTTTTTTACACAGGATAAAAAGCGGCTTACCGGGACTTTCATTTTGGCAGATAGTTGTTTGTTCGATGTATTGCCCCGTCCGATGATTACGGGAAATGCAAAAAAAGTATTATCGCAACCTATGTACGTGTTGGTATCCGAAACCGTTGCAAAGAAGATGGGCAATAATGCCGTGGGACAAAGCATCCGGTTAGATACCTGGCCGAATCAGGCATTAATCGTCGGAGGAGTGTTTAAAGATACACCCGAAAATACCCATCTAAAATACGACGTGGTAATTTCGATGAGTTCCATCCTACACTTTTTCCAAAATGATGGCACGCAAAACTGGGTTGGCAACGACCGTTACCTGGGGTATGTCCGCCTGGCCCCTAATACAAACCCACAAAGTCTGGCCCCGGCCATCAATAAAATGCAGGCGCGTCACGTAGATATGAATGAGCTTAAAAAAGCCGGGGTAAAACTGTCATACAGTTTATTGCAGTTGGAAAAAATTCATAGCGATGACCCGACAACTAAACGAATGTCCATCATGCTAGCCTTGCTGGCCTTTGCCCTTATTTTTACCGCCGTATTAAATTATATACTGATTGTACTCTCGTCGCTGGTAAAACGTAGCAAAGAAATAGCCATTCATAAATGTTACGGTGCCGCCGAAAAAAATATAAACGGCATGGTGCTTACCGAGACCGCCATTCATCTGCTAGCTTCCATTATCGTAGCTGCACTACTTATATTCATTTTCCGTGTACAGGTCGAAGAGATACTTTCAGCACCTCTCAAAGCCTTGCTTACATTCCGAACCGGCCTTTTACTCGCTGTTGTTTGCATAGCTGTGTTCTTTAGCTCCGGCATGATTCCCGCACGAATCTTTGCCCGAATACCCGTTTCATCTGCTTTCCGCAACTTCAAAGAATCTCGCCGCAAATGGAAACTCGGATTACTTTTTCTTCAGTTTATTGCCACCGCTTTTCTGGTTACGCTGTTGGTCATCATCGGACGGCAGTACAACAGTATGGTAAATAACAATCCCGGTTA
>JAATGT010000131.1 GCA_015654525.1 Bacteroidales bacterium | reverse complement strand
CGCATGACAAAATATCAAATAATACTTCGGTCAGTAAATAATTATTACCCCTGGCCGGGTAATATTTTATCAGAATATTTTTAAGCTCCACAAGCTTGGAATCTATTTCGTTGTGCCTATCCTGAAAAACAGCAATGCTATAACGTGAGTCAACTTCACCTTTCAGCACTTTCTGTACATAGCGGAAAACTGTTTTGTTTTCGTAATCCATATGTTTACGAACTTCCAAAACATACTCATCAAAAAACTGAAGAAAGATCGATTTATAAGGAATATTCTCTTCCTGAGCACTCACAGCCTCAATCAATTTATTGCGGATAAGCGGTAGTTTAAAGTCCAGAAAATAACTGTGCGCATTTTTCAGGTATTCTATAACCGAAGTAATAGACAAATCTTCGTAATCATGATCTACCTCAAAATTACCTTCGGAAAGAAAATTGACTACTGCTAAAAAAGTCTTACAATCAATGTTATTGGCTTCGCACACTTGTTTTACCGTCTGATCGCCAAATCCGAGTGACAAACCGAAACGACTTATGACTAATAATAATGAGTGATTTTCATTAATCAGATCACTCATTTTTTCATTTTCAGAGAATTTTTGTTGTTTCTGCATAGATTATAAATTATGTCCCCATACCTAAAAGAGGGCTATAAAAAATAAACTTCTTCGGGACAAATGGCCGCCCCGATAGAAGTTCATACTAACTAATCATACTAACAAACCTAAATCAAATTTGTAATTGCAAATATCCGGTTTATTCCACAGAATTGCAATCCCCATATTTAGGTATTATTACGGATAGAGTACCCTGAAATCAGTGAGTATTTCTGTCTTCTTTTATTTGCGTTGCAAAGATACTTATTTATAATGATTCTAAAGACCAAAAGTTCATTTTTATAAAGAGATACAAAAAAGGACTGCCAATTAATTTTGACAGTCCTCTACAGTTTATCCCAGAATCAGAGTTTCTACAATGTCACTCCTGACTTCCAGATCGCTATTTCGCGATAGTTTTTCTTTTCATTATTTACCTGTTCTCCACTGGCCACTTTTAGAATGTATTCCACAAAGCTTTCGTGAGTTTCTTCCATCGTTTTATTTTCCAGTATCACTCCGGCGTTGAAATCAATCCAACCCGGTTTGTTATTGGCCAGATTGGAATTGGTTGAAATTTTCATCGTAGGTACAAAAGAACCGAATGGCGTACCACGTCCGGTGGTAAACAACACCAGCTGACAACCAGCCGAGCCTAGCGCTGTAGCCGCAACCAGGTCATTACCCGGTGCACTCAACAGATTAAGTCCCTTGGTATGTATTGTTTCTCCGTACATCAATACATCTTTCACCACCGACTTTCCACATTTTTGTGTACAGCCCAATGATTTTTCTTCCAGAGTCGAAATTCCACCTGCCTTATTACCCGGCGAAGGGTTTTCATATATCGGTTGTTCGTTTTTGATAAAATAATCCTTGAAATCATTGATCAGATGCACGGTTTTGTCGAACAAACCCGTAGACTCACAACGATTCATCAGAATAGTTTCAGCCCCGAACATTTCCGGAACTTCGGTCAAAACAGTTGTACCGCCCTGTGCCACCAGAAAGTCCGAGAAAACACCCAACAAAGGATTAGCAGTAATACCCGAAAAGCCATCGGATCCTCCACATTTCAACCCGACTCTCAGTTCGCTCAGCGACACATCAGTACGCACATCTTTGGATGCCGTATGGTATATTTCGCGCAACAGAACCATACCCTCTTCAAATTCATCGCCCACCTTTTGAGTTTCGATAAATTTAATGCGGTCGGTATCATAATCGCCCAACAGTTCGCGAAAGACAGATAACTGATTGTTTTCGCAGCCCAAACCTACCACCAATACTCCGGCAGCATTCGGATGTTTCACTATATCCAACAGAATTTTCCGTGTATTCTCATGGTCACCACCCAACTGCGAGCAGCCGTAGTTATGCGGGTATGCCACAATGGCATCCACTCCCACTCCATTGGTTTCACGTTTCAATGCATCTACCAACTGGTTAATGGTTCCGTTTACACAACCCACCGTGGGCACCACCCATATCTCGTTACGAATTCCTACATCTCCGTTTTTCCGACGATAACCTTTGAAAGTTAAGTGCCGATCGGCAATAGCAGGATATTCCAACACAGGCGAGTAAGTATAGTCCAACACCCCGTCCAGATTAGTTTTGATGTTTTTTTCGTTCACCCAGGCTCCTTGCCCAATGGCTTCCCGGGCATGCCCAATGGCATAACCGTATTTTACAACGAAGTCATCAGGGGCAAAATCTTTCAAGGCAAATTTATGCCCGGCCGGGATTTCGTTCAGCAGGGTAATGTTTTTGTCCTTCACCGCCACGGTTTCACCCGCGTGCAAAGGGACTATGGCAACCGCCACATTATCCTCGCTATTTATTTTCAAATATTTTGTTTGCATGGATTTTTTATAAAATTCCTTTTACAGTATTCAACATACCATTTTTCTGAACAGAATCCAGATAACCAATTAATTTATCGGTCAAACCCGGAATATTGTTCAGGTTTTCGTCCCAGATAAATTCAGCACCCAATACTCCTTTGGCGACTTTTTCTACCGAACCGGAGCTCCATAGTTGAGTCAGCAAATCGATAATGGCTGCATCATCATTAGGGGTAATTTGGTCTTCACCACGTTTTCCACCTTTATAATAAGTAATGATACCGGCTAAACCTAATACCAAAGCCGAAGGCAATTCTCCTTTACGAGCCAAATAAGTTTTCAATCCGGGAAGATCACGCGCTTTAAATTTAGGGAAAGAGTTCAACATAATGCTGGTAACAAAATGTTTCACATAAGGGTTACGGAAACGTTCAATTACCGCTTTACCGAATTTCTCAAGTTCTTCCTGAGGCAAATCAAGGGTAGAAAGCAATTCTTCAAACATAGCTTTGTGCACAAATGCACCCAACACTTTGTCTTCTACAATTTCGCGAACGGTATCCAGACCCGAAAGATAACCTACCGGAGCCAACACCGTATGAGGTCCGTTTAGTAAAGTTACTTTTCTGTCGTGATAAGGTTTTTCACTTGGTACAAACAGAACGTTCAGACCGGCTTTGTCAGCAGGAAATTCTTTAGCCACCGATTCAGGAGCTTCAATCACCCACAAATGGAAAATTTCAGCTTTTACCACCAACTTGTCTTCCAATTGTACTTTTTCCAGAATTTCATTGATCGTATCACGTGGGTAACCCGGCACAATGCGATCAACCAAGGTACAATAAACACCGCAGGCAGTTTCGAACCAGGCTTTAAAGTCGGCACCCAGGTTCCAGAGTTCAATATATTGTTCGATACATTTTTTCAGTTCCGTACCATTATGGAAAATCAGTTCGCAGGCAAACACATATAAACCTTTATCGGCTGCGCCATTGAAGGTTTTAAAACGATGATAAAGTAATTGTGTCAGTTTACCCGGATAAGACTTAGCTGGTTTATCATCCAGCTTGCAAGCAGGATCGAAAGCAATACCGGCTTCGGTAGTATTCGATACCACAAAACGCATTTCAGGGTTCTCAGCCAGTTTCAGGTAATCGGAGAAATGGGTATAAGGATTCAAACCGCGGCTGATCACATCAATCAGATCCAGACTGTCTACTTGTTTGCCATTATCAATACCCTGCAAATTGAGATGATACAAACAATCCTGTTCGTTCAGCATATCAACCATTCCGTTTTCAATAGGTTGCACCACAACAACGCTACTATTGAAATCGGCTTTTTCATTCATATTCCACACAATCCAATCCACAAACGCACGTAGGAAGTTTCCTTCACCAAACTGGATAATTCTTTCAGGATAGCGCTTTTCGCTTACATTTTCTCTGTTTAACTTTTTCATTTATGTTGATTATTATTCAAATAACATCTTAGTTCCGGCATTCCCGGGAACTAATCCGATAGGACTTTCCTTTATAAAAAAGATACATTCGGAAACGACTCTACTATTATTCTTCAATCTGAATACAAGAGTTTTTTCACTAACATAAATAAGTAGAATAAGATCTTACAAAGTCATTCAACGTATTTAATCCGCCTTTGTTCAAAGCTCTACAAAAATACGTAAATTCAAAGTTTCGTCAAGTGGAATAATTGATATAAAACGCGTAAAAACTGATAGAATCTTACGAAAAGGAAGTCGGAAAAATTCAGGAGAGTAAGAAAGCACAACAACAAAGCTTATCTGCATAAAAAAGACAGAAAAGAAGCAATAGTTCTTTCCTGTTCTGCCAACAACGCTCAGAAAACAGACCTATTCCGACACCCGTCTGCTTTTCTTCAATATTTCCAATTCTACTTTCGGGGTATATGACGCAGGCCTGGACATATCGTAAACTCTGTCGCGTAAAAACAGCCCCAACGATTTATAATCGGGAAATGCAGCTTGTTCTTCGACGGATATAATCTCACCTATTCCTATACGAGGATTTTGCCTGCGTTTATTAAAAACTTCGTGGGGCATTCTCATAGATCGAATCCTCCAGTCAATCAAACCAAGAAAATAAAAAAACGGGGAGTTCTGATTAAAAAAACGAATCGGGACAATTGGCACTTTGGCAGCATAAATCATTTTAAGTACACTTTCCTGCCATTCCCGGTCTCTAACCCAGAGTTTCTTTGGTTCAAAATTAGAAACAGCTCCCGAAGGGAAAAAACCTACCGGATGACCATCCTGCAACCGTGTCAATGTTTCGCGAAGACCCTTAAGACTGGTCGTGGCCGTAATATTGTTATTAGCCGTTTTGGGAGTAACGGTAATAAAACTTCCTTCCATCGTTTTAATTAGCGATAGAAATTTATTGACCATCAGCTTATAGTCCGGACGAATTCTCACCATCAGATCTATCAGCATAATTCCATCCAAACCACCGTAAGGATGGTTAGATACCGTGATAAAAGCTCCTTCGGGCAATAGTTCCAGATTTTCGGGATTCCCGATTAAATAGTCGACTCCCAAATCTTTCAATAATCTTTCTGAGAAATCGGCACCGGTATAATTACAGGAGTGTTCATACACTCCGTTTACTTTGTCAATGGCAAAAAGATGCATTAGAAACCGGGCCAACCAGTGCCCGCTTTTTCCCTTAAAAACGGGAGATACCTTTTCCAGGTCTTCTTCTTCAACTACTTTAGTCTTCAAAATATCTGTTCTTTTTTACTTCAATCTTTTGAATAATACACAAAAAAATCTTCCTGTTCTGCAAACAACAATCGAATGCATAGACAAAAAGAAAACAATACGAATGTCGCATGTATAAAACACGAAACAATTATATCAGTTACAGTTTCCGGTTATGCCTGAATTTCTTTTCTTAAACACCCAATATCGTTGAAGCATATAATTAAAAACAATCGAAACGATAAGGTCTGTAATAATTCGGCTGATTTTATAATCAATTTTCAGGAATGTAGTCAGCAAATAGGTTCCTGCCATTTTCAGCAGAATACTGTTTACCGCAACAAGCACAAACCGAATCAACTGTTTACGAAAAGAATGCTCATAAGGATGCACTTTCGAATGAAAAGCCCAGGATTTATTTAGAGAAAAATTAACGATAGCTCCCACAACACCGCCGATAGCAATGGAAATGGTATAATGCAGATGAAAAACTTCGGTAAATAAAATCATCGTGAGGTAGTCAACTACCCCACCCACACCTGAAGAAACCTGAGCTTTTGAAAATACAAGCAGTTTTTCAAACATGGTTGCGTTTATTATTTTTGCTTCTCGGCCAGATCTCTGTCGTTGGCTAAACTAACCAATTTTCGGGTATCTATAATATTAATAATAAATAAAATAACACATGCTGCCAATGCACTATACACAATAGAACCTTCAAAAAGGACTTCAGCAATCAAAATAGCCGAAATAAGCACCCTGACTTCCGTGGGACCGAACAAGCCACTATCGATAGTATATTTACCCGTAACTTTATATCTGAGCAAGGTAGTAATCATAGCCCATCCGTACATAACCACAAATACAAATCCAAGCATTTCCCAAACGCCGTCCGTATAAACCATGTATCCATAACCTATCAGAATAGTAGTCAACCAATCCACTGTTATATCCAACGAAAAACCATACCATTTTCGGGGCGTATTCCGGTAGTATGCCACTCTACCATCCATAGAATCGCCAAACCAGTTAACCAAAAAGCCCAAAATGCCAAGCAAAAGGAAGTTCCGGTCCACATAGGTAGCCAGAATAAAGCTAAATACGGTTATTAAACTTCCAATAAAACCAATACCCGTAAGCATATCCGAACTGATGAATGAAGGTATACGTTGAACTAAAAAAACCAGCGCTTTCTGTTCATATTTTCGTAATATATTGGTTCTATGTCTGTCTTTCGAAATGGCATCAAAAACCGCTTCCGAATTCCGTGATTTCGTTAAATTCATAAATATGTTTTTCTTATGTATATTTTATGCATCATTTTTTTAGCGCCATAAAGGTAAAAAAAATAAACCGATTTGCCGCCGAATGTCTTAATGACATCAGAATTAAAGCTGTTTTATAGTCCCATACCCATTCATCCAATACTTGTATACAACACTGACATACAAGATATTTAAAACAACAAAAATAAAATTATAAAGTTACTTGAATTTACTTAATAATTTTAATCCAAGCCGGCCCCGAAAAGAAAAGATATAAAGAAAAAGAAATAAAAACAGTATAATTTTCCATAACAGCAATAAAAAGAAGTTACTCTGATTATATAACAAGAACAAAATTTTGCATGTCTCTGATTTCAAATTATCCGATTTCTTTAATCATGGGCTCCAACCAATCATATTGTTCCATGCGGAAAAACTGTTGAATACAAAAACAAAGTATTATTTTTGCCTCTAAGAAAATACTATGTTTATGAAAACAAAAATCTTACTCTTTTTTTTAGCCGCCTTCTCTATTTCGGCATTTGGCTCGAAATCCGAAACTATTCGTGAGTCGCGCGCACTGATACAACGTGTACTGCCGGGGCATGTCGGTGATTTTGTGTTGAAACAAATTCCGGATGAAAAAGGGCTGGATGTTTTTGAAGTGAAAGCTTCGGGCACCGGTAAAGTAATGCTTCTGGGAAACAATGCTGTTTCCATTGCTACAGCTTTTAACTGGTATTTGAAAGAAACCGCCCACGTTAGTTACGACTGGCAAGCCATCCGCCCGCTTACTATTCGCGGTGCTTTACCTTTACCTAGTTCCGCAATACATAGAACCTGTGCAGTCGGCCAGCGCTTTTTCAACAATACCTGTACCTTTGGTTATACCTTTGCTTTTTGGAATTGGGGACAATGGCAACGGTTTATCGACTGGATGGCGATGAATGGGGTGAATCGTCCCCTGATGCAGGCCGGTCAGGAAGCCGTGTGGCTACGCGTGTGGAAATCATTTGGCATGACCGATGCCCAGGTGCGGTCTTATTTCGCGGGACCTGCCCATTTGCCCTGGCACCGCATGGCCAATATGGATAAGTGGGGCGGTCCGTTGCCCATGAGTTATATAAACGGGCAACAAAAGCTACAACAACAAATACTGCAACGGTCGCGGGCACTGGGCATGAAACCCATCCTTTCGGCCTTTGCCGGGCATGTACCTGCCGAACTGAAAACCATTCGTCCGGCTGCGCATATTACCCGCATTGAACCCGGCTGGGGTGGTATGAGTGCCGAATATACCACCTGCTTCCTCGATCCGACCGACGGTCTGTTTGCCGAGATCCAAAAACGTTTTCTGACTGTGCAGCAGCAACTCTATGGAACGGATCATCTTTATTCTGCCGATCCGTTTAATGAGATTACTCCACCCAGCTGGGAACCCGATTATCTGGCCGGCGTGGGGAAAACCATTTATAATACCCTGGCAGCGGTGGACAAAGATGCGGTGTGGTATCAGATGTCCTGGATTTTTTATAACGATTCCACCCACTGGACACGTCCACGTCTCGAAGCCATGGTTCACGCCGTTCCCAAAGGGAAATTGGTTTTTCTCGACTACAACTGCGAGGAGCAAGAATATTTTCGTAAATCTGCCAACTTCTACGGGGCGCCTTTTATCTGGTGTTATCTGGGAAACTTTGGCGGCAATACCCATCTGGTGGCGCCTCTGAACAAGGTGGTGAACCGTCTGCAAAAAGTACCTTTCGGTAGTGCGTGTGTGGGAGTAGGCTCTACACTCGAAGGAATTAATGTAAACCCCGGGATATACGAGACTGTACTGGAAATGCCATGGCGAAACGGCGAAACGGTGAATGCCGATACGCTGATAGTCAAGTATGCCGAACGAAGGGCGGGTGCTAAAGACAAGGCTGTGAAAGATGCCTGGCTGATGCTCCGGCAAAACGTATTGGTAGATACGGCCGTGGGTATCTGGAATCATTGTGTTGTGTTTCAGGTTTCGCCAGTGACGGATTTGTCTAAAAGTTTTTGGAGTACTAATCCCCGGATTCCTTACCGCAATGCGCAGTTGGTGTCGGCGCTCAATCGCCTGTTTCAGGCCGGTGCTGATGCTAAAAAGGCGGATGCTTACCGCTTTGATGTGGTGAATCTCACTCGTCAGGCATTGGGAAACTACGGAACAGTATTATACACGAAGATGATGGCAGCTTATCAAGCCAAAGATAGGGATGCATTCGGTCAGTACTCCGACCGTTTTATGCGGTTGGGCCTGGAAATGGATAATTTGCTGAGCACCCGTCACGAATTTTTATTGGGCAAATGGCTGACCGATGCCCGCAGCTGGGCTGCTACTTCTACCGAAAAAGAATATTATGAGCGTAATGCCCGCGAAATTATTACTACCTGGCACAAAGCCGGCGGTGGACTTACCGATTATTCTAACCGCCAGTGGAACTGGCTGTTGCGCACCTATTATATGCCACGCTGGGTGGAATTTGTTCATCGCCTCAGCAGCTCCATGGATACCAAAACATCCTTCGACGAAAAGGCCTTTAGCACCTGGTGCACAAACTTTGAACAGGGCTGGGTAGATAGTCCTTCACCCGCATTTTCGGACACCGAAAAAGGAGATGCCGTGCAACTGGCTTATCAGCTTTTTGAAAAATACAAATTGGCAATGATGGAGTAAGCCTCCCAATTTAGATCAAAGACCCAAAGTTTGTCGCATTTTGTGGCAGGCTTCGGGCGTTTAGGAAAGAAGTTGTAGGTGATTAATGATTTACTTATTCAAAAGCGAAATAATGGTTTAAAATATTTCTCTTGTCATACTGGTTTGGGTTAATGTCTCGCAGTAAAAGCGATTTCTAGTTTAAATATAAGCACTTTATGAAAACAGCTCTTTTTCTTTTGAAAATTGTAGGGCAAAGAAGAAATAGAAGCAGGCAACCAATAAAAAACTGTGCCCACACAGGATGTGAACGAGACCAAAAGGTTCTACAGGTTGGGCAAAAGTTGTCGGAAGTTGCCCATTCTTTCATAAAACACCGCGGTGTAAAGAAAATACACCTCAGTATAAAAAGAAGAAGACGGCAATTGTTTCCAAGAAATGCCCTCGCATTTATAGAAAAAGCATTCGCAGTAAAAATACACCGCGGTGTATCAATAAAACACCGCGGTGAAAAAAGAAGAAAAAGGCAATTGTTCTCGAGAAATGCCCTCGCATTTATAGAAAAAGCAGTCGTAGTAATAATACACCACGGTATACTGATAAAACACTGCGGTGAAAAAAGAAGAAAAAGACAACCATTCCGAAGAAATGCCCACCAATTTAAAATACACCGCGGTGTAAAAACTGAAATTGAGCCCTCCTGTAGAGAAAAAGATCATTAATTTATCTTGAGCAAATTGAAGATGAACACAGTGGTTGGGAGAATATCTAATTAAAGTAATCGTTTTCAGAAAATAAATCAGCGTTATTGAAAGTGATTTGCTCGCATTTCCTCTGACACTGTCCTTCTGTCACCCATGCCGACTGCGTGTCAGCAGGTGTCATTCTGTCGCCGAATATTGGTTTATTTTGCCTGAGGTACAGTGTGGCTCGCTTTTTGCGGGAAAAAACATCAGAGCAGTCCAGCTATGATTCATAACCGAACGCGACTCACAATTAATTTATAATGTTTAATTTAAATGGGAGGTTCTTAACATGGGAGCAGCAGGAAACAAAAAGCAAAAAAAAGACAAGTCGAGTAAACACGGAAAACATGTTCCGTCGTATCAATTAGAAAACGATTCATCTGTAAAAGTAGATTCAGAAGACTTGAAAAAGAAAAAGTGATTACTTTTGTAATCAACAAAAGAGTAGAAATAAAGTTATAAACTTAGTTTCTACTCTTTTTTATTTGAGGGGATACTACTCCAAAGTTTTGAACTTTGAAAAAAGCAGTAAAGAATCAATAAGCCGATTCAAACTGATTCAGGAACCGGACGTCGTTTTCGGAAAACAATCGGAGATCTTTTACCTGATACTTCAGATTGGTGATACGTTCTACACCCATTCCGAAAGCATAACCCGAGTAAACTTTCGAATCGATGCCACAGTTTTCCAATACATTCGGATCAACCATTCCACAACCCAGAATTTCTACCCAACCGGTATGTTTGCAAAACGGACAACCTTTTCCGCCGCAGATATTACAGGAAATATCCATTTCGGCACTAGGCTCGGTAAACGGGAAATACGAAGGGCGCAAGCGGATGTCGGTGTGTTCGCCAAACATTTCTTTGGCAAAATATATCAATGCTTGTTTCAGATCAGCAAATGACACATCTTTATCGATATACAGCCCTTCCACCTGGTGAAAAAAGCAGTGGGCACGGTAGGATATGGCTTCATTACGAAACACACGGCCGGGAAACAGCATGCGGATAGGTGGCTTTTGATTGGCCATTACGCGCGACTGTACCGAGGAAGTATGAGTCCGTAGTAAAACATCGGGGTTTTGTTCAACAAAGAAAGTATCCTGCATGTCACGGGCCGGATGTTCGGGTGGAAAGTTCAATGCACCAAACACATGCCAGTCATCTTCTATTTCAGGACCTTCGGCAACGGTAAACCCGATGCGGGAAAAAATATCAACAATTTCATGCTTAACCAGCGAAAGCGGATGACGCGTTCCCAGTTTAATCGGATCGGCACTACGGGTCAGGTCAGTTTTATTTTCGTCGCTGGCAATATTATTAAAGCCATCTTTTATTTCATTTATTTTATCCTGAGCTTTATTTTTTAAATCGTTCAGCAATTGACCCACTTCGCGTTTTTCTTCGTTGGCCACATTTCTAAAGTCATTAAAGAGCTCCGAAATCTGTCCTTTTTTACTCAAATATTTAATACGAAGTGCTTCCAGTTCATCCTGATTAGCCGCAGCCAGTTGGTTTACTTCTTCCAACAATTGATTAATCCGATTTTTCATTTTTTTCTTTATTCTGTTTACAGAACTTTGTTTTCCTTGTTTGTCAGCATTTTGTGTATTCACTGACAGTTGGTTTCATTTGTCAATAAGACTACAAAAGTAATCATTTTTCGCCGAAATAATATCCCTGTCATGCAAAAATGAAATGCGTTTAAAAAAAATGGATTTCAAAGCGCTTTTTGTCTGAATTTTGCCTTATATTTGTCAAACGCAAAATAATTACGTTATGAACATTAATAATGTGCTTCAATTCCTGAGCGAATTGAAAATAAACAACAACCGTGAATGGTTTGCCGAAAACAAGGCACAATATGATCATTTACGCTTGGAATTCGAGCAGTTAGGACGAGATTTAATTCTGGAAATATCCAAATTCGATGATGAAATAAAGCATGTTGAGGTTAAAGATTGCGTCTTTCGTATCTATCGTGACACCCGTTTTTCGCATGATAAAACGCCCTATAAAACGCACATGGGCGTATTTATTGCAACAGCAGGTGGGCGTAAAAGTCAGCGTGGAGGTTATTATCTACATCTCGATCCGGCAGGTTCATTTGTAGCTGCGGGTGTATGGTGCCCAGATACTAACTTGCTTAAGGCTTTACGCCAAAGTGTTTACGATAATATTGAAGAGCTGAATGAAATCCGGTTCAATCCTGATTTTGCACAATACTTCAGTTCCTTTTATGAAGATGATAAGCTTAAAACAGTTCCACGCGGCTTTCCGAAAGATTTTGCCGATGCCGAATTGTTGAAATTAAAGCATTACATGGTGGAATATAAGCTGGATGAAGCCATTGTCGGGGCTGACGACTTTGTTGCTCGTATTGGAGAAATATTAAGATGTGCTTATCCATTAAATCAATTTCTCAACTATACAGTTGATGAGGTGATTAATAATTAGATATAATATTCGTTGATAATTTAAATATATGATTTTAGACTCACTTGAAAATGCAGGATTGTATGAATCGCTGCATCCACGCTTTAAACAAGCTTTTGATTTTTTACGTAAGACCGATTTAGCTGCTCTTCCATTAGGAAAAACAGAAATAGATGGTTCTAACTTATTTATGAACGTTGTTGAAATAACTGGAAGATCGGCTGAAGTAGTGCGTGTGGAAACACACAATCGCTTTATTGATATTCAAATACCCGTTGGTGCTTCCGAGACTATGGGATGGATTGCCGGAAACAAACTGAAAGAAGTAGCCGATCCTTACAATACAGAAAGAGATATTACATTTTTTGCCGATAAAGCTTCAAATTTGTTGCTTGTTCAATCTTTGGAATTTGCTATTTTCTTCCCCGAAGACGGTCATCAACCAGGAATTGGAGAAGGAAAACACAAAAAAATCATTGTAAAAGTATTAGCATAGTTTTTCAATTTGGAAGATATTTCAGAGGGACCGTATTAAACAGGCTCTTGTAAAAAAAAACCTAAAACAGACACCTTAAATTTTTAATACTGTTCATCCTTTTTCCCAAAACATGCCGCTGAATTCAACGTTAGAGGTCAGTAGGTTTAAAACTGAATGTATGAAAAATCTTGCTATTCTCAAATCAGATCCTTTTTTAGCTTCATATGCAGATGCAATTAATGGGCGTTATGAATATTTTGAAGCAATAGAGAAAAAACTGGTGCCTGAAGGACAAAATCTGTCCAGCTTTGCTACCGGTTATTTATATTTTGGATTACATCGTGTTACCGATGGTTGGGTTTTCCGTGAATGGGCACCTAACGCTACGGCTATATTCCTAATTGGTGATTTTAATAATTGGCAACGGCATCCCGATTATCAATTAAAAAAAATCCAAAACGGAATATGGGAAATTCGCTTACCTGATTACGCCATAGCTCATTCACAACTTTATAAGTTGTTAGTAGAGTGGGAAGGCGGAGGCGGAGAACGCATTCCGGCCTGGGCACGTCGGGTTGTTCAGGATGACCAAACTAAAATTTTCAGTGCACAGGTTTGGTGTCCTTTCCAACCCTATACTTTCAAGAATACAAATTTCAAACCGGTAACAGACCCACTTCTGATTTACGAATGCCACATTGGTATGTCCGGTTCGGATGAAAAAGTTTCTACTTACGAGGAGTTTCGCGTATCGGTTTTGCCAAGAATAGCCCGCGACGGATACAATTGTATTCAGATAATGGCTATTCAGGAACATCCCTATTATGGATCTTTCGGTTACCATGTGTCCAGTTTTTTTGCAGCTTCGTCCCGCTTCGGAACACCGGAAGAACTGAAACGGTTGATAGATGATGCACATGGGATGGGGATTTCTGTCATTATGGATCTGATTCATTCTCATGCCGTGCGAAACGAAGTAGAAGGATTAGGCCGATTTGACGGAACACCTTATCAGTATTTTCATGGAGGTTCCCGCCGCGAACATCCGGCATGGGACTCACTCTGTTTTGATTATGCTAAACCGTCAGTTCTCCATTTTTTACTTTCCAATTGCAAATTCTGGCTCGAAGAATATAAATTTGATGGCTATCGGTTTGATGGTGTAACATCTATGTTGTATCGTAGTCACGGACTTGGCGAGGACTTTACCGGTTATGAATCATACTACAATCTTAATCAGGATGGTGATGCTATTTGCTATCTTACTTTGGCTAATAAGTTAATACATCAGGTAAAACCAAATGCTATTACGATAGCTGAAGAAATGAGTGGAATGCCAGGACTGGCTACCAAAGTCGGCGATGGTGGAATTGGCTTTGATTACCGTATGGCTATGGGAATTCCGGATTTCTGGATCAAGATGATTAAAGAAGTAAAAGACGAAGATTGGAAAGTGGGTCATATTTTATGGGAACTGACCAATCGCCGTGCACAGGAGAAAACAATAAGCTATGCCGAGAGTCACGATCAGGCTTTGGTTGGAGATAAAACAATTATTTTCCGTCTGATAGACTCTGAAATGTATTGGCATATGCAACGAGGTGACAGTACTTTGGTGGTAGATCGCGGCGTGGCATTGCACAAAATGATTCGACTAATTACAGCTACAACGATAAATGGTGGTTACCTGAACTTTATGGGCAATGAATTCGGGCATCCTGAATGGATCGATTTTCCACGCGAAGGTAACGGTTGGTCGTATAAATATGCTCGACGCCAATGGGATTTGGTTGACAATAAAAAATACCTCTACAATGCATTGGGTGAATTTGATCGCTCTATGATTGGACTGATTAATTCTGTTTCAAAATTTAATGAAAAACCGATATTACAACTTTGGGATAATGAAGGTGATCAGGTATTAGCTTACGAAAGAGGAAATTTGATTTTTGTATTCAATTTTAATGGAATAAAATCGTTCACCGATTATGGAATTCTGGCCGAAAAGGGAAATTATAAAATTATCTTAAATACAGACGAATCTCTTTTTGGAGGATTCAATCTGATTGATGAAACAATTACCCATATCACTTTGTCAGAGCCAAAAGATCCAAGTGGAAAAGAATGGCTTAAGCTTTATATTCCAGCCCGGACAGCTTTTGTGCTGAAAAAGCAATAAACACCGGTAAAACAGAAACAGGGAGAATATCAAATTGATATTCTCCCTGTTTCTGTTAGGTGATCCGTAAACCTATTGTTTTACTTCAAAAAAACTGAAATTTACATTTCCGTAGTTCCTATGGTCAACAAAGTTGGGGTGGTTCTCAAAACTATCTTTAGAGGAATGTTCCAAAACAAACAGACCGTCACTTTTCAGCAGATTATGAGCGAAAATCAGATCCGGAATTCCGGCTAGTTTTTCCAATTCGTAGGGTGGATCGGCAAAAATCATATCAAATTGAGTATGACAGCTCGCGATATACTTAAACACGTCTGTTTTCAGTAAAGAAAGATTATTTATTTTAAGATCGGTACAAATTTTACGAATAAAATTACAATGCCGGTCATTTTGCTCAATGCTGATTACGCCCTTGCAATCGCGGGATACAAATTCGATACTTATACTTCCGGTGCCTGCAAACAAGTCAAGCACATCAATTCCTTCAAAGTCAATTCTGTTATTCAACAAATTAAACAGACCTTCTTTTGCAAAGTCTGTTGTTGGGCGAGCAGTTATATTCCTTGGAGCGCTAATTCTCCTACCCTTATATTTTCCACTGATTATTCGCATTTCATCTTGTTTTTAGTTTATTGTTCTGTTGTGATTCTTGCTTAATCGGCATTTACTGCCAGATATATCTCCAGTGTTTTCTTTAGTTCGGGTTTCTTTTCGGCATTAAATAATTTTACTTTGCATTTTTCAGCATTTACCGAAAGTTGATCAATTACATTGAGCGTATGATAGGTAAAGTCTTCTGCAGTTTGATATGCATAACTGTTTAATAATTGAAGTCTCGAGTTTTTAAATACAACTATATCCATCATCTTGGGCCGTGTCCAGATAAAAAGTAAATTTTCATGTTGAGTCTTGATTTTGTCAGTCAAAAAATAACTGATATGATGTTCAATAATTGTATTGGGAAAAAGTTGATTTAATGCAGTTGGAAGTGCCTTAGGTATAGTAAAAACATTTACAGTATCCCAAATCGGAAGACTATTATATAATGCAATTTCGTTTTTTGCTATTTTTTGCTGTAAGTTTAAATAGTCTGAGGCTTCATGTGATCTGAATATTGGAGCTGGAATAAATAAGTAATTATCCGATTCATATATTAAATTCACAGCACTGTAATTAATATTTATTTCTTTATTTACTAACGTTATAATATCATCACTTGATAAAGATGCAATTGTTGCGGACACCGATTTTGTTGATAGTAGGATCTTCGATTCATCAACGATCGACAAGGAAAATCCATCCGAATTAAATCGAATGGATAAACCGTATTGATTATTTATTGCTGAATCTGTGTCTAATTCCATAATTGCTGCAAAAAAAGAGAAACTGATATAATGTTTAGTAATAAAAATGAATGATCGGCTTTTCATTCTTTGCAAATTTAAGAAAGAAAATCCAAAACTATCGAATTATTTGTCGCTTTTATTTGTTGTTTTTTTATTCAAGACGGAAATCTATACTTTTTCCAGACGGATTTGGGAGTTCTTGAATTTTGTATCGTATCTTTGCACTTTCAAAGGTGTTAACTTGATATTATTTATAACTGTTTGCTTATAACTACATTATGACATCAAAAAATAATATTTCATTCAGAATTCAATACAGCAGAATTCTTCATGCTCACACAAGCCTCTTCACTTCTAATGAAAGAAAAGAATTAAGAGCTATTTTTAAAGAACATTTTTCTTTGTTTCCCCCCGAGGGAACTGTCCCGGGCAGATCTATTGCAGACAAAATCAAAGTTGTTGAAATTATTTTGGATGAAATCGGACTGGGGAAAGGAGTTGTTTTAAGCGTTCTATTTCACGAATTAGTTGAAAAAAAAATACTTACTGTTGCTGAGCTCGAATCAAAGTTTAACTCTTCAGTTTCTTCAATTATTCAGGGAATGATGCGGGTTGGAGAGTTGTACGAACGTAATGCATCATTGGAAACTGAAAACTTTCGAAAACTATTTCTGACCTTTGCCGAAGATGTCCGCGTAATTCTGATTATCATTGCAGAACACCTTCAGATCATGCGCACGTTGGATACTTTTCCTGAAGAAAAAAGGCAAAGTATTGCCAGAGAAGCTTCCTTCCTATATGCCCCATTAGCTCATCGTATGGGTCTGTATGCCATAAAAACTGAATTGGAAGACTTGTCGCTTAAACATACCAATCGGGAGATTTACAGGGAAATCGCACATAAACTTCATGACACAAAAAAGACCCGTGATAAATTTATATCGGACTTTATTTCTCCGCTAAAAGAAAAACTAAACGAACTGGGGTTTGAATTTACGATAAAAGGACGGACTAAATCCATAAATTCCATTTATTCAAAAATTAAAAAGCAAAACACGCCTTTCGAAAACATCTACGATTTATTTGCTATTCGTGTCATTTTTGATGTTCCTCTTGACAAAGAAAAAGCGGCTTGTTGGCAGGCATATTCTATTGTGGCAGACATGTATCAACCCAACCCGAAACGTCTTCGTGACTGGTTATCCATTCCCAAAACAAATGGATACGAAAGTCTTCATACCACGGTGCTAGGTCCCGAAGGGAAATGGGTGGAAGTGCAGATTCGTACAGTAAGAATGGATGAAGTAGCCGAAAAAGGTCTGGCTGCACATTGGAAATACAAAGGTATTAAAAGTGAATCGGGAATGGACGAATGGCTGAAAAACGTTCGTGAAATTCTGGAAAATCCAGAACTGAATGCTGTCGACTTTATGGACGAATTTAAATTGAATTTGTACGATAAAGAAGTTTTTGTCTTTACACCAAGTGGCGATTTACATAAACTTCCAAAAGGTGCTACTGCCCTTGATTTTGCTTTTTCCATTCACTCTGCTCTGGGCTGTAAATGCGTAGGTGCAAAGGTAAATGGTAAAAATATGCCGATAAAATATGAGCTAAACAACGGCGATCAAGTAGAAGTACTTACCTCGCCAACTCAAAAACCAAATCCGGCATGGCTGAATGTAGTAACAACATCAAAGGCAAAAACCAAGATTCGCCAGGCCCTTAAAGAAGTTGAGTTTAAAGATGCCGAAATGGGTCGGGAAACAATAATTCGTCGGTTTAAAAATTGGAAAATTGAGCTTGATGATGGTAAAATATCGCGTTTGGCAAAGAAAAAAGGGTATAAAACGGTAAGCGATTTTTATCAGGAGATTGCGCATGAAAAGCTAGATATGCATGTTGTGCGCGATGCTTATCTGGACTTAGATAAGCCAACTATAAACGAGCAACCCGAAACGCGTAGAGCAGATTCTTTTTTAAAAGAGCCTGAGCAGCTCAATGCTTCGGGTAAAGACGATGTTTTAGTTATTGGGCAAGACCTGAAAGGTGTTGATTTCAAATTGGCTAAATGTTGTAATCCTATTTATGGCGACGAAGTTTTTGGATTTGTTGCTGTTGCCGGGGGTATTAAAATCCATAAAACAGATTGTCCTAATGCGCCACAAATGATTGCGCGCTTTGGCTACCGCATTGTAAAAGCTCGCTGGTCAGGAAAGTCTGTTGGATCACAATATCCTATTACTTTGAGAATTGTCGGGCACGATGATATTGGAATTGTCACAAATATAAATTCTTTGATTTCCAAAGAGAAAAATATTTCTTTGCGTTCAATTTCTATTGATTCGAATGCCGGTCTTTTTCAAGGCAATTTAACCATTATGGTTAGCGACACAAAAGAGCTGGATGCTATTGTAAAAAAAATAAAAGTGATAAAAGGTGTAAAGAGCGTTTTGCGCTCGTAATTAATAAATATACAGAAGAAAATGTTTTCAGGAATAATTGAAGAAGCAGCGCAAGTAGTTGCATTAAAAAAAGAACAAGAAAATTTGCATATAACAATGTCGTGTTCATTCACCAATGAACTCAAAATTGATCAGAGCGTAGCACACAATGGAGTTTGTCTGACCGTTGTATCTAAAACAGATAACACATATACCGTTACTGCTATAAAAGAAACGCTTGACCGAAGTAATCTTAGTCTACTCACACCTGGGAGTAAAGTAAACCTTGAGAGAAGCATGCTGATGAATGGTCGACTAGATGGTCATATTGTGCAAGGCCATGTGGATCAGACAGCAGTTTGCTCGGAAGTGAAAGAAGCCGACGGTAGTTGGTATTTCACATTTGAATATTCTTTTGACAAGGAAATGGCCAAACGAGGTTATATAACAGTTGATAAAGGTTCTGTAACAGTCAATGGAGCAAGTCTGACAGTATGTAATCCGACAAACAATAGTTTCCAGGTTGCTATAATTCCATATACCTATGAGCACACAAATTTTCATCAAATCAAAGCAGGAACCATCGTAAATCTTGAATTTGATATTATAGGTAAATATGTGAGTCGAATGTTATCCTTTTAACTCATTTATTTACTTTTTCGGCACACCAACAAACTATATTCCTGTTGTCGTTGTTAGTAAATCGATTATATAGTTCGTTGATTATGGAAAAGCTGAGAAAACAAATAAGAGAATCATTTTTTAATCCAATACTTCATTTCTTACCACTAATAGTATTTTTAGTCGTTGATGATTTTTGGGGAATGAATGTAGCATGGAAAGTGTCTTTTCCTTTGGCTTTGATTCTTTTAATTTATACTTACATCGTTTATAACAGGGTTTTTATCTGGCATTTAATTTTTACACTAATATTTATTAGTGTGAGTATCATTGCCGGCATAGAAGTGCATTTTGCAATATTTAAGGTTAGATTGGAACTTGTTTCTGAGATTATTGTATCTGTGTTTCTATTTATATCTATTCTCTTTCGAAAAAGAATCCAAAAAAAAATTCAGAAAGTTATTCCTGATGTAATTCCAATGTCTAACAATTTTGAAGAATTGTATCGTGTTATTTGGACATTCTTTTCCGTACTGCTTTTTTACATAAGCTCATTTTTACTTATTCAATTAATTGCTAAACCCGTAGTACTTTACGAGCATATGTTGCAATATGTGTATGTGTGTATTGTTCTTTTTCTTAGTATATATGAAATACTTCGTGTCCAGATAATCCGTGCAAAACTACTTCGGGAAGAATGGTGGCCTATCGTAAACAATCAGGGTAAAATTATTGGAAGTATACAACACGTAACAAGTTTAAATGACGAACGGAAATATATGCATCCGGTTGTTCGGGTATTAGTTGTAGATAAAGCAATGGTACTGCTTCAAAAAAGGTCCTATGATAGTTTGGTTTTTCCGGGACTGTGGGACACTGCAATTTCCGATCATGTAAGAATGGGTGAAACCATTGAACAATGTGTTGACCGGGCATCAGCGCATCAGCTGTCAGACTGTCTTAAGTGCATGTATCTGGCAAATTATACGATAGAGGTTGAGCAAGAAAAACATTATGCCTTTTTGTTTGTCAGCTGTCAACAATCTGAGATAACATTCAATTCCGATCATTCAGCTCATTTAAAATGGTGGACTCAACAACAAATAGAAGAAGATTTGGATACTGGTATTTTCACAGATAACTTTAAAATAGAATTTGAATTACTTCAACGAAGTGGTTTACTGGAAACCGGGAAGTGTGAGTGTAGTTGTAAACTACGAGATGTTATTTATCACCAATCTAATATAGCAAAAAATTAGTAATCCAAATGAGTTGCATTCTTCTATATAAGCAGATAACACTTTTCCATTGCTCTTCTGTACATTAGCAACTAAATCGTATACTTGGACATAAAATCAATACCTAAATGTAGCTTTCTGAAGTTGCATTCCATCTTTTAATCTATTAGATCACTGTTTAGCAACATGATACCTTATTGGTACAATAATTGAGTTCTTTTGTGCAAAGACGGAATTCACAAACTAATATTCAGGATATATATGATGGATGCAAAAGTACCTTTTTACGAATTGGAGAAAGTACGATTTATTATAAAAGACAGTTGTGGGCTTGAGATTGCTTATGCCTACGAAGATTTAGTATTTTCCGAACATGGCTTATTCATCATCCAGTTTGATAAAAATAAATCAAATGTTCTGTATTGCTGGTTCAATAAAGACCGTATGGATGCGGACCGATATTCTATGTTTAAATCTTTAACCTCTTCATCCAATTTAAATGGAATGAAAATCAGTTATAAAGGAAAATTTGAAATGAAACAAAAAGAAGGTGAAGAACAGATCTCATTGAAATTTATCAAAAGCTATTTGTATAATAAGCAATTGGAATCAAGACAATAATAATAGAGTTTTTATTCGGGGCGATTTACTGTTTTTTTCTTTGTTTTATACCGCAGAATATTAATAGTAACTGCAACCGAAATTATAGTTAGCAAAATTTGCAACCAAAGTTTATCATTTACTACAAATAATATACTTATAATATTGGATATCCACATCATACTTACTGCTGCGACTTTTCCTTGAATAGAGATCGCTTTTTCTTCATGGAAATCACGAATCAGCGATCCGAATATTTTATGTGTCATTAACCAGTTGTGCAACTTGTCGGAGCTTTTAGCAAATAAAAAGGCCGATAGCAGAACGAATGGAGTAGTAGGAAGTAATGGGAGAAAAGCTCCGATTATACCCAACCCCAAACTTATTAAACCTAATAATGCTAATATCTTTTTCACAACGAGCTTATTAAAATAAATGCGCCAGATTCAACAAAATAAACCTGACGCAAAAAAAAATGAATATGAGGTAAACTATTCAAATTTCATCAAATCTCACCCATAGCCTTTTTAAATATTTTCTGTGCTTGTGCATAATCTACTTTTCCACATGGACCAGAAATGCAACCACCCTCACAAGCCATCACTTCAATAAAATTCCCAGGAGCTTTTCCTTTTGTATAAGCACGTAACAATCCTATATTTTTTTTGTTCAAATTAGCAACCTGAATTGGTTTTACACCCAGTTGAGGATACATTTGCGCCACAGCAGAGATCACTCCTCCCGCTCTGGCAAATCCTCGTCCAGACATTGGAGCACATTCCGGCTCTTTATCTGATGTTTGTATCTCTATGTCAAGTCCCGAAAAAATGGAATCTAATTCTTCAAACGTCAAAACATAATCCACCAACTCATTGCCCTGCATTTCTTTTCTTTTTCCTACACAAGGTCCTATGAACACAATTTTAGCATCCGGATATTTAACTCTTACCATTTCTGCCGTATAATGCATCGGTGATTTGGTATGCGATACAAAAGACTTCATCTCAGGTAAATGTTTATTCACTAATTCAATATAAGATGGACAACATGATGTTGTCATGAATTGTTGTCCACTTTCAAGTTTTTCATTTAGTTCTGCGCCTTCTCTTTTGGTAGTCTCCATGGCACCATAAGCTACTTCAATGGCTTCCATAAATCCTATTTCGCACACAGCATCCCCAATCTCATCAATTTTATTGTTGAATTGGGATTGAATAGAAGGTGCCATAATGGCTACTAACTTTTCATCATGTTTTATAGCTTGTAAAATATCAAAAACCTGCGAAACTTCAAATATTGAACCAAATGGGCAAGCGTTTATGCACTTTCCACAATAGATGCATTTGGATTCATCAATATGCTCAATGCCATTCTCATCCTTTTGAATAGCCTTCACCGGACAAGCCTCTTCGCAAGGTATTGGAATGTATACAATAGAGTGATAAGGGCACGCTTCTTTGCAAATTCCACAATTAATACATTTGTTGTGATCAATATGAGCTTGTCCATTTTCCATAAAGCCAATAGCTTCTTTAGGGCAATTCATATAGCAAGCCCGGGCAACACAACCTTTACAAAGATTTGTTATTACGTAATTTGTTTTTACACAAGCTGTACAGGCTTCGTCAACTACAGTCAGTATGGAACTTTTCGGTGCAGTGCGGTTCAGGGCATTCTCTGCATATTCTGAAAGTGTTGTCAGTTCATCCACCTCTTCGTCGATGCTATAGCCAAGAATAGGCAACATCTTGTATTTTAAAACAGCACGTTCTTTGTGGATACAGCACCTGCCTCGTGCCTGGCTATTTTTTGGAGACATTTTAATGGGCAATCGATCTATTTCAGAGAGTAAAGCTCCGTCCTTATACATCTTTATCAGTTTAGACATTAAGTCTCTACGTACAATCAGAGTATTATTAACAAACGCCATTTGTATTCAGTTTTAATTTTTTATTATTTAGGGCTACAAAGGTAGTTATTTGTTTTCTTTCTGAAAATTATCCCCTTTAAAGAATATCCTTTTAAATTCTGATTTCGCTACAAATTAAAAGAGTCAGTTATTTGTCAAGCACTAAATTATATAGTTCGTTTGCCGATAGGTGCAAGGTTTGCCCGGCCTGATTTTGGTGAGTTCTTTTTTATTCCTGTAAAAATAAAATCTACAATACTATTTTTGTTTCGTTCGAATTCCGAGCTTATATTTTGTCGAATATAAGGCACTTCGAGTCCTTTAATGGCGTAAAAAATAATCATAGACGATAGATCTATATCCATCCTCTTAAAGATGTTTTTTTCAATGCCTTCCATAATAATTGAACGTATTAAGGCGATTTCCATGACATCAATTTTACGACGTTTACGCTCCACTTCGTAAATATCATGGAAAAAATCGGCACGAAGCGATCCGTTTCGTTCTACCACATTTTTCACAGCATCAAGATGGGTGAGTATATGGTTAGTTAGTTTTATGTCCGGTTCTGTCTTTTGAGTGGATACAACAGTTAGTCGATCTAAGATTGTATCTAATTCTTTATCAATAACAGCCTTATATATTTCTTCTTTATTGTTGAAATAAGTATACAAGGTACGTCGTCCTTTTTTAGATGCTTCTGCAATGTCATTCATTGTTACATCTTTTTTGCCATTTTCAGCAAAAAGTTGGCGGGCAACTTCGATGAGCATTTTCTTTGTATTGGACATTTTGTTAGACATTTAAACGTTTGGATTTACATTGTTATGCAAAGGTAATGAATTGTTTATAGAATTCCAATTCATTTTAGCCTCGTTTTTAATTAAAATATTTATTATTTGATGATTTTTTTTGAGCTTTTTGTTATTTTTGGATCACAAAACAATTAAAACCATAATGACCAAGACTATAAATATTTGGCGATACCGATACTAGGAATGTTCCATTTGCGGGAACATTCACTGTTAGTGAGAAAGTAAATACAAGAGCAAAAACGACCAATTACAGGCCAGTCAACCAATAACCCCAGCCCACATTAAGCGTTAGATATTTGGTTTATTTTTATTGTCTTTCTGGGTCTATTCAATAAACTGTGTCAAAAAGGATAATTAATTGATATTCCATCTAAGTTCAAAAATAATAATAAATTGTGCCATAATTTGCTTCCAACCAGCAATGGGGTTAATCTTTTCAAGTATTTTTCTTTGTACTAAAT
>JAATGT010000076.1 GCA_015654525.1 Bacteroidales bacterium | reverse complement strand
TGTTTACATAATGCCCCATCGCCACTTTGTCGCAACCAAGGCGATCGGCTTCTTCCAAAATCAGTTTCCATTTCAGCTCATTGTTGCATTTTACACACGGAAAGGGCGTGCGCCCAGCCAGGTATTCGTCCATAAAATACTGAATAACGTTTTGCCGGAACACTTCGCGGGCATCGTAAGTCACGTGTTGTATACCAAGTTGCTCTGCCAGCCCAACCGCATCCTGCAAATGGAAATTTTCACCCTCTTCCCAGAAGCGGAACGTTATCCCGATGACCTCATAGCCCTGTTCTAACAAAAGAATGGCAGCAACCGAACTATCGGTGCCGCCACTCATACCTAGCAATATACGTTGTTTCATTGACCCCAAACCCCTAAAGGGGCTTTAGTTAGATATAGTTTTTCAAAAGTAATTGAGTTCCCCCTTAGGGGCTAGGAGTTTAGAAAGGTAAGTCACTTCCTTCGCCAGCTCCGGGAGCGGCATCAAACGAAGATACCGGTGCAGATGCTGCAGGAGCAGCACTTACAGCGCCTTTTTCTATTTTCCAAGCACGAACTGTTGTGTACCAACGACCGTTATATTCGCGACTTTCTACATCGAAGCTAACATTCACCTGATCGTCGATAGCCAATGGAAATTGATCAATTTTATCGTTAAACAAATTGAAACATACTTTTTTGGGGTATTGGTCGGCTGTTTCTAACACATAATCCTGTGAGCGCCAAGTTCCATTTTTTCCTTGTCCGCTTGCCAAAGGCAAAACGGCAATAATTTTTCCTGAAATATCCATTCTTCTAGTTCTTTATTTGAGTAATTTTTTAGCTGGACAAAGATAATGAAGAAAAAATGAAGCGCAAAGAACTAGACCGAATTTATACTCTCACAATTTAATATAAAATCACTGTTTTGTCTGAACAACTATTTATCAACACTTTAAATTATGTACTTTATTTCGCAAAAGTCTTGCTGAACATACACATCCGGTTTCTTGTTTTATGAGCAAAATAAACAACCTTTAAAGTAAATCATTATGAAGAAAAACATGGGCTCTTACGATAAATTAATCCGCCTTGTGGTAGCCATCGTATTAATTATTCTTTATTACAGAGGAATTTTCTCCAGTACACTTGGAATTGTAGCGCTTGTAGTAGCATTTGTTCTTACACTTACCAGTCTGATGAGTTTTTGCCCGCTTTATACTTTGTTTGGGTTGAATACCTGTAAAAAGAAATAATGCCAGTCCGTAAATTAATTCATCAGGCAAACTCAGAGATTCCATTTTATTTGAAAACCAAATTCTATTTATAATCCAAACTGAAGAGTTTAGTCCTTTTAGTTTGAATATAGGATCAACAGTCATTTTAATTAGCGTCATTATTCAATTAGAACATTAAATATCAGCAGATAACTTACACTCTGCCATCTCTACTTTACAATAAGAAAAAAAGTGTAATTAATACCCGCTGTATTTTGTCAATCAGACAAAATTCGTTACTTTTGTGTCGCAATTAAAAGAACTCAATTTTAAACAATAAATAAAATGATTAAAGTAGGTATCAATGGTTTTGGCCGTATCGGACGTTTGGTTTTCCGTGCTGCTCAAGAAAGAAACGATGTTCAAATCGTTGCAGTTAATGACCCATTCTTGGACATCGACTATTTAGTGTACATGTTGAAATATGACACAGTGCATGGTAAATTCCAAGGTAAAGCAGAAAACAAAGGTGGTAAATTATTTATCAACGATAAAGAAGTTGCTTTCTTTGCTGAAAAAGATCCAGCTAACATTGGTTGGGGTACTTCAGGTGCTGATTATGTTGTTGAATCAACAGGAGTTTTCACTACTACCGAAAAAGCAAGCGCTCACTTGAAAGGTGGAGCTAAAAAAGTAGTTATCTCTGCTCCTTCTGCTGATGCTCCTATGTTTGTTTGCGGTGTAAACTTAGAAAAATACACTAAAGACATGAACGTTGTATCAAATGCTTCTTGTACTACAAACTGTTTAGCTCCTTTGGCTAAAGTTATCAACGACAAATTTGGTATCGTTGAAGGTTTGATGACTACAGTTCACGCTGCAACTAACACTCAAAAAACAGTTGATGCTCCATCATCAAAAGACTGGCGCGGTGGTCGTTCTATCTTAGGAAACATTATCCCTTCATCTACTGGTGCTGCTAAAGCTGTAGGTAAAGTAATTCCTGCTTTGAACGGCAAATTAACCGGTATGGCTTTCCGTGTACCAACTGCTGACGTTTCAGTTGTTGACTTAACAGTACGTTTGGAAAAATCGGCTTCTTACGACGAAATTAAAGCTGCTGTTAAAGCTGCTTCTGAAAATGAATTAAAAGGTATCCTTGGATATACTGAAGATTCAGTTGTTTCTACAGACTTTATTCACGAAACCCGTACTTCGGTATTTGATGCAAATGCAGGTATCGCATTGAACGGTAACTTCGTAAAATTAGTTAGCTGGTATGACAACGAGTGGGGCTATTCAAACAAAGTATTGGATTTGATCGCACACATGGATTCAGTAAAATAAGCTGACCTATTATAGAATTGAAAATCCCTTACAACAGTTGTTGTAAGGGATTTTTTATTGATAACTGAAAATGGATTGTAGGGCTACTGTAATTTAATAAAACGCTTTAATCTTTCATGCCACACCCATTTTTCTTCTGGATACAGCTCATTGTATGGAGCACCAGCAAAATCCTTATTTGCTTGTTTTGAATTGACTATAAGAAATCTACTATCTTTGTGAAAGGTATAACCAAAAGCCGAATCTGGACCAGAATAAACTCTTCCTGTTTTCACATCTACAATGACACAGCTAGTACAAGGAGAACCACAACCCCAATAAATAAAAGAGTAATGTCCTGCAAAATTCACTCCGAACACTCTATAGGACGTAGAGATTCGTGTCTTATAAATTCGTGCTATTGAATTGCTTTTAAAATTAATTGGATGTTTTTCTCCATAATAAATTGAATGAACTTTGTTGTTGTCAAATGTTATTTGCGCAGCTAAATTCGAAACGATCAGCAAAAGCACTACCAATAATGTATTTCTCATCTTAGTTCCAAATGAAGAAATTTACAGATATCTCATTCCATCAACTCAACAAATCTGAAATTCTTTCCATCGAACAATCCTTTATCACCTAGTTTAAGTTCCGGAATAACCAACAGCGACATAAATGCTACAGTCATAAACGGAGCACGTAGTGTTGAACCAAGTTCTTTTGCCATAGCATCCACCTCTTCATACTGCTTTGCTATCTTGCTTCCCTCAGCATCGGACATCAAGCCTCCAACAGGTAATGGTAATAAACAAGTTTTGTTTCCATCACAAGCCAAGATGCCACCTTTGCTATCGATGATCTGATTAATAGCCGAAGCAATTTCGTCGTCGGACGTTCCGACAGCCACTATATTATGGCTATCGTGTGCCACAGTAGAAGCCAAAGCGCCACGCTTCAATCCAATATTCCGTATAAAACCAATAGCAGGAGCCGATGGTTGATAACGATTATACACGACCAATTTAAGTATATCTTGCTCAATGTCCGAAACTACATTTCCCTCTACAATTTTAGGCCGACAAAGAATCTGGCGTGTAAAAAGCTGCCCATCGTCCACATTTATGACTTTTAGCAGGTCGCCTGCAGGAATCACCTGAAGTTGTGCAATGGTAATCTTCTGCGCATTAAACTGGTTGATTAGTTTGGTTGGAACATAACGTGGAAAAGTAGGAATTCCATTTTCAGACACTTTCTCACCCCGAATATAGGTTGCCTTTACATCAAAGTCTGTCAGGTCATTCACCACTATGAAATCAGCATCGTCGCCTCGTTGCAATAACCCAACATCGAGTTTATAATGTTTTATTGGTGTGAGCGAGCAAATACGCAAAACATCTATCGGATCATACCCTTTTGCCACTGCCCTCCTTACCAAGGCATTGATATGACCATTTTTCATCAAATCATCCGGATGTTTATCGTCGGAACAAAACATAATATTATCGGAATGATTGTCCAGCAGCGATAATAAATCATCAAAATTTTTAGCAGCACTTCCTTCCCGTATCTGTACTGTCATTCCAAGCGCCATTTTAGCTTCAGCTTCGACAATAGTCATACATTCATGATCGGTGGTAATACCACCGGCTGCATAAGCTATTAAATCGTCACCCTGCAATTCAGGAGCATGTCCGTCAATCGGCTTCCCAATGCGTTTTGCCGCATCAAGTTTTGCATACACCTCTTTATTTTTATGGATAACTCCCGGAAAGTTCATCATTTCCGCCAGAAAATAAATATCATCTCGCAACAATAGTTTTTCTACAGCATCAGCATTCAGCTCAGCACCGGATGTTTCAAACTGGGTAGATGGAACACAAGACGGAGCTCCAAAATAAAATTTCAGAGGTGAATGCTTTCCATTCTCAATCATGTAATCTACCCCGGGAACGCCACATACATTGGCAATTTCATGCGGATCACACACGCAGGCCACCGTGCCATGTATTACACTGTAACGCGCAAACTCTGAAGGCAACATCATGGAACTTTCGATGTGAATATGCGCGTCCACAAAACCCGGAATAATAAATTGATTTTCTACCTCATTGGTAGGTTTTAGATCTATAATTTTACCATTATCAATCTGCAATATAGCTTTAGTAATGGTTTTCGATATCACGTCGACAATGTTTCCTGAAATTGTTCTCAATATTTATTCAATTTAAATTCGTTTATATAAGAACAAATATAGCTAAATTGTTCAATAACGCCTCCAAAAATTAATATTAGAATATTAAGAATCGGTATTTTTCGCAAATCAATCGAAACTCAAATATGGTTTGAGCCTAATTAAATCACCGGGACTTAACTCTGACAATTCGGCCAAATCATTTAAACCTCGCAATTTACCTTTTTTTCGACGAAGTTCGTAAATGGCTTTTGCTTTATAGAAATTCAGGTATGGATGAGTTCTCAATCTCTCAACCGAAGCAATATTTACACTGATTTTCTTTATTAAAGTCGTATTCACTTTACAATATGGACGAATTATTTCTAGATTCTCAGGACGCATTCCATACACCTCACTCAACTGATCAACAGAAACAAAACCACCCGTAACTTGTCGGAAGCGCACAATTCCCTTTGCATAACCACGACCAATCCCTTTTACCTGCATCAAAAGATTCGTATCAGCCGAATTAAGCTCTACGATAATATCAATTCGCTTTATTGTTGCGTTTTCAGCCTTGGCCGGTTTTATTTCGGCTATTTTAATGTACGGTTCAAGTTCTTTAAATTTCTCTGGCGAAATGCCATACACTTTCGCAAAATCAGCCGGCGTACGAAAAGTTCCGCCTTTCTTTCTATATTTCTGAATATTTGCTGCAATATAAGGTTTTAGTCCCAAACGCACAAAGCCGACAGAATCGGTTGTATTCGGATCAAAGACAGTAAGTGTATATGCAATTTTATTTTCCGAAGTTTTGAAGGAATAATAATTTTTATACTTTTCTTTATATAAACGCTGGCGTTCCTCGTATTTTTGTTGCCAATCGGCTTGTCGAAGAGAATCACGCAACAAAAGCGATTTTTTAAATCTTTCAGCCTCTTTCAGAAAAGCAGTTCCATCTTTTTCTGTCACAGGAAAAAAATACGGCAAAGTATAATTAGCTGCTAATGCCGACAAGATAAGGGCAATCAGAACCAGAATTCCGATACGTTGACCTTTGGAAAAATAAAAGAAATCTTTCCACATAATTTAAATCCAAAAATTGATGATTAGTTCATAAACAAAAATCAGGCAAATATAAAAATTATCTAGAAGTTAACAAGCAATTTTCACGAAAGATTTGGTGGGGTACTAAAAAAAATAGGCATCTCATTTTGAGACACCCATCTTGAATTCTTTACAGAGCGGCAAACGGGACTCGAACCCGCGACCTTCAGCTTGGGAAGCTGAAGCTCTACCAACTGAGCTATTGCCGCATTATTAATTTGCGAGTACAAATGTACTTGTTATTTTCTTAAATCCAAATCGGATAATGAAGTTTTATTTCTAATTTCTGATTTTTCTGTAATAGGAATCCTTAACTCAGCAATATGAAAGATAAAAGAATTCTATTTTAAATTAGAATTCTTTTATCTTTCATATTAAGAGCCATTAGTATCTTTTTTCTTACTTGCAGCTAACTTCAACAATTCAGCCGGCTTCTGTTTAAGAAGCGGAACCTCCGTATAATCCCAGGTTTCTTCAAATTCCCAATTAGCTTTTAGCGACAGCTTCTTCGGATAATAATAAACCTGCTCTGGTTGACGTTTCAAGCTCAAGTCACCAGTATCCCATTTACCGTTTCCGTTTTCGTCGATAAACATTCGGATATAATAATCACCAGGTTTTAAATATTCAAAAAGAGTTCCTTTTTCTGAAACTGGCTTGGTCGCAATTAAAACATCCTTCGAATCAAGCACCTGCATCACAGCTTTAGGATTAAATGTTGCCATAAGCATTTTTACACTTGAATAATCATCTAATGATTTGATTTTAAAATCACTTGACGCACCCTTAGCTACTTTATTGTAAATGCTGGTAAACGCTGCTGAATCAATCTCTATACGATAATTCATTTCTGGAACCCATTTATAATCCAAAGCAAACTTCATATGGATTGAATCGAGCAATCGCCATTTAAATGGAATTTCTTTATAGATAGTATCGACTTTTTGACTTAATGTTATTTTTGAAAGATCATAATTAGCCACTGGAACTTCAAAATTAAATACAATAGGGCTATAAACGTCGAATGAAGAAGCAATATTATCACTAAATTTTAAATACTCGACCTTTGGCTTAGTTAACTTTTTCAGAGCTTTGGCCTTTGGGCTCAACTTTGCCTTACGCATAAACACACTGACTGTATCAGTTACTGAATAAAGATGAAAAAGCGAGTCCGTCTTCAAATAAGTCATTTGCATCCGTAAAGTATCAGTATTCCATACTGTTGAATCTTTAATCCAATAGGTTAATGTATCCGTTTGCAAACTTTTCTGCAATATATATTTATCATCATCCCATTTAAAATTCAACGGTTTTATTTTTGGTAGTTTTGCTAGAGTTGTATTAAAGAAGAAACTAAATACAAAAGGCTCTTTACGTTCCGACTTCACAAAATATTGTCGTTTTTTACTTTCTTTAAAATAGTGAAATACCATATTATCAGGTAAAAAATGGTTTCCCATGTAAGTCCGGACACTGTCAACATGGATTGAATCTTTCCATACAGTATCAGCCATCTGCTCCATACGAAAGGTCGGAGTTACCAATGAGTCGCACATAGCCAAACCCTCACCCGGCTGATAAAAATAATCATGATTAGCATCACCTAACGCAAATATTTTATATTTCCCTTTTTTAATATTATCAATAGAGAAGTGGCCTTTATCATCCGTTTTCCCAATTCTCAGAAATGGCTTTTTAAAGAAAACCGAATCTGAAGTCTCCAGATAAATTCCGACTATAATTCCAGACATCGGATTTAAATCTTCAGCATTAATCACAGTTCCGGAAATCTTCAAAGTGTCAATCTGGTTACCGGTAGAAAAAGAAAACAAATAGTTTTTCAATGGGTTTTTCTCATTCAAATCTACAATTGCATTTCCAAAATTGATAGAATAGGTTGTATTATCAAGTAACTTATCTTCAAAATTCACCGTTACCTTTCTTCCTAATGATTTTACATCGGGGGATTTCACCTGAGGAGGGGAAATAACAACATTATCGCTGGCCTTTTCGATTGAAACCATCTCATCAAAATCAATTTCAACTTGCTTTTTGCTATAGTTAAGGGCCCCATTTGCGGGAGATGATTTCAGTACACGAGGTGGCGTTTTATCTTTGGGTCCACCCGTTGGACCTTGTGCCTTGTTGGCACAAGCATAGACTAATAGCATAACAGTCAAAGTTATTACAAAAAATTCTATATGAGTCTTTTTATTCATAATTCAAAAAAAGTCTATTCAGGTTTAGATAATGTCAAGATTTTATGTCCAATTCTGCAACGCAAACACTTCTTTTCGTCGCAATACAACTTCTTTAGTTGTAACAAACTCTGAGAATCAAATGCATTATTCACATCCAATCCTGCATTTTTCCATTCGGTTATAATGGCATTGCGCTCGGGTTCTATTTGTTCTAAAATTTGTAAAGCCATGTCTTTCAAATCAGCATTATTCTTCTGATCAGCATAACAAAATAGGAATGGAACAACCGTATTAATTATGAGTCCATTAATTGATTGTTCACCCAATATTTTAGTACGGGTCTTACTTCCACTTCCAAATAAGTAACTTGTTTCCCAATATATCGATGGTTTGCAGACAAACAGGGTTCTCAAATACTCAAGATTCGGGTTTTCTACAATTTTAGAAAACAACTTCGTGGAAGAATGAATTAGCGCAGCAAACTGAGCAATCCGGACGTGCGGAAAATTATCCGGACGCAACCGCAATAACTTCCATTGCGATTTTTCCAGTAGACTCAACTCATATTTAGAACAGAGAAACTCGTACTCTTTTTTTAAGCTTGCAGAATACTCGTCATATGTTTCCAAATCGAGCAACCCGGCCTGCCCAAAGAGTAAAGCCTCCAACTGAAACAATTGATCTTTGTGTTTACCCAGAACAGAGACCGGAAGAGATTTTGCAAGTCTTTCAAAAGCCTGACTATTTGTTCCAAATCCGAAACTACGAGCCAACGTTATATAAAATGCCTCTTCCCAATGCCGGTTATTTTCATCCAGCAGACTTTCAATAGCATTCATTTTTTGCTCTAACCGTTCAGTGAGTAAAGCATTCTTCCAACTTTGAATTACAATAGAAGGAACCTGATTAATTTTATCGGCACATGGGATCCATTTTTGCTGACTAAAAAGCAGTTCATAATTTGTCTCAATCTGTTGTGGAAATTTCAGTTCAAGCTGAGGTATTTTAGTACCGTCTATCCTGTATACATCACTATCGGCATGTAAAACAACATGCAAAATAACGCTATCATATGCTTTATCCTGCTGATGATTGTGTTTATTCCATTCGGAAGAAGCAGTATGAATCTCGACATTACCAGCCCAAAGCGTATCACCAATCTTTATTTTTGCATTAAAAAAATCAGGTCCGGCATCTGTATTGATTCTACCAACATCAATAATCTCTACCCGCTCACCGTCGGTTGTTTTAATGTCCTGCGAAGCAAATAATTTATTCTGCCAAACATAATGTAGGATTGACTCTTTCATCAGCAAACAGTATTAAAGAAAACGATTATTTTAAGTCATAATACTCCGTAAGTATAGCCCCGACTATTCCAATATTCAATGGCCATAGGCAAAACAGCCAGCATATTATCCTTTGCCTTTATCGAATCATGAAAAACAACTATGGACCCGTTGCGCGAGTAATGTTTTACATTTCGTAATATACTTTCCTTACTCAACTTACGGTTGTAATCATAGGTAATCAAATCCCACATAATTATCTCATAAGTTGATTGAAGTCTCTTTATCTGGCTTCTTTTAATACGTCCGTAAGGTGGGCGAAATAATTCACTATCTATATATTCAGCAGCTTTTTCAACATTAGCTACGTACTCATCATCCGAAAACGAGAAACCTTTAATATGATTAAACGTATGGTTTCCTGTTTTGTGTCCTCTTCTTACTACTTCGGCATACACTTCCGGATGTTTCCGAACGTTATCGCCGACGCAAAAGAAAGTTGCCTTTACATTATACTTATCCAATACATCCAACACCAATGGCGTTACTTCCGGCAAAGGACCATCATCGAAAGTTATATAAATAGCTTTCGATGATGAATCTCTACGCCATGTAAGTTTTCCTAAAAGAGGACGAAGTAAATCTGGAACCTGAATGCTCATTTACATCTGTACTCTTTTTGTATATTCCATATAATGTGGTAAATACTTATTCAAAATAGTTTTTTGTTTTGCCTGATCGCAAATGCGCAAAACCTGATTTAATACAGCCATATTATGACCAATCCGGTTTGATACACTATTGCGTTGAGCAACATCTAAGCTTAAGTACCAATCAAGATACTCAACACAATCTTTAGCTACAGCATCCATAATGGCATTACCTTTTGCCGTTTCATGCAGTTTATAGTAAGAGTCGGCTAACTGAGTAGAAACATAATCGTGACGAACCGTTGTACCCGGAATTACTTTATTACAATAATCCAAAGCCTTTTTAGCTCTTACAACATCACCTTTAGCCATCAAAGCTCCAACTAATTGAGAGAACATCATACGGTGAGTATGACACATCCGCAATATATTTTCATCAAGATAGATCTTCGGATTATCAATACCACCATATTTGAACTTATTCATCATGTTGTCATACATTTCGTCGACGTTTACGCTCGGTCCCGTACCTTTCACCCCGATTGGCATAATCTGATAAGCCAAACCGGTTAATTCAAAATGATCGTTAAGACCTAAGTAATAATCATCTCCTACAGTTACCGCAAAATAAATCGGACGTTTCCATTTATTTTCTTTCAATAATTCAAGAATCATCAACTCACTCTTAGTAAGTCTCTTTTTCAAATCGATATTGATTTGAGGAATAATCTCAGAAGCTCTGGAAGCCGGTAGAGTCCCCGATTTAATGACTTCCTGAGCATCAATAGGTAGATACAACTGTTTGGTCGGAATAAAGGCCTCTCCTTTCATTTTTGTAGAAGAATCGGAACTTAACACAAAATCAAAAGCGGTTTTTATATCTAAAGGTTTTTGAAGTAAATCTTCAACCCACAGAACTTCATTTTTGCCAGCTACATAATCTTTCGGTTGCCATGAAATTGGCAGTGGAGCAGATTTGTATGCAGCCCGTTGCATCTGACCAATATACCAGTCAGTTTGCAAGTAGCTCAGATTACAGACACGTTTGTCGGTACCAAGTCCTTCTACTTCCTGATTATACCAGAGAGGGAAAGTATCGTTATCTCCGTTGGTAAAAATAATTGCATTAGGCTTGCATGATTTGAGATAATTTGCACCAAAATCGCGACAAGTATAGCGTTCACTACGATCATGATCATCCCAGTTTTGTTGTGCCATCAAAGCAGGGATTCCCAAACAGACAATTGTTGCAACAACTGCAGTGATTGTTTTGGGTAGTTTAGGCAGGTATTTATCAAAGGCTTTAATCACTCCCAATACACCAAGACCAATCCAAATACAGAAGGCGTAGAATGACCCGGCATAAGCATAGTCACGCTCACGTGGTTGGTAAGGTGTCTGATTCAGGTAAATTACAATAGCAATACCGGTAAGAAGGAATAAAAGCATTACCAACCAGAACCCTTCGACTCCGCGCTTACCTCCGTAAATCAAGAACAACATCCCAATTACGCCTAACAATAAAGGCAACATAAAATAGGTATTATGCCCTTTGTTATCTCTCAGTTCCGACGGTAGGTTTTTCTGATCACCCACTAACATATTATCAATAAATCCTATGCCGGTGATCCAGTTACCGCGGTCTATTTCACCATAACCCTGAATATCATTTTGCCGGCCACTGAAATTCCACATGAAATAGCGCCAGTACATGAAATTCACCTGATAGTCGAAAAAGAAGCGCATATTCTCCATAAACGTAGGTTTAATATCGCTCTTTTGCTGACCACAATATTCATAGTTTATTGTTTCGCCGGTTATTTTACCCCAGTCTTTATAGGCCTGAATATGTGAATCCACATTACTATACATGCGGGGGAAGAACATATTAAAACGTTCGTCCATTACATAATCGGTTTTATACCCTGTTACAATATACTCATCTTTGTCGTTGACCGAGGTTTTAGGTTTTTGTCCGTAAGTGGGAGCTCCCTGATTTTGTTCGGGGACACACATATTACCGTCAACCTTAAGTTTTACAGGAGCATTAAAGCAAGCACCATACAAAAGTGGAGTATCACCATATTGCTCACTATTCAGATAGTATTTCAACGAGAAAACGTTATCCGGGTTATTTTGGTCCATAGTAGGATTGCCCGAAGAACGAATTACGATAACTGCATAAGAAGAATAACCAATGAGCACCATCGTTACCATAAGTACGATGGTATTCAACCAACGAGGATTAATCTTGGCCCGTATATAATAGAAAAATCCACACAGAGCAGCAATGATCAGAACTCCTAAAATAACATGATCTCCAAAAAACGGAATACCCGCAATTGCAATAGATAATATAAACGATATGATCATACGCAATTTACTTTTATCGGCGTTCGATTCATAAACTGCCCACGCAAGGATTGCAATTGTCAATACAATATAGACAAACAAACCAGTATTAAATCCGAAACCAAGTTCATTGACAAACAAAAGTTCGAACCAGCCTGCAACTTCAACAAAACCCGGAATTACACCATACAAAACCACGGCAAGAATAACTATTCCGGCAATCAGAGCCAGTATAATACCTTTGGTAGTAGGCGTGTATTTTTTGAAATAATAAACCAGAACCAGCACCGGGATGGCAAGTAAGTTCAGAATGTGAACTCCGATGGATAGTCCCATCATATAAGCAATAAAAATTAACCACCGATCCGAACCTGTTTCATCGGCAACGTCTTCCCATTTAAGGATAAGCCAAAACACCAAAGCAGTAAACAAAGACGAGAAACCATAAACTTCGGCTTCGACTGCCGAAAACCAAAACGTATCTGAATACGTATAAGCCAGTGCTCCTACAAGTCCAGCCCCTACAATTCCCAGAATGTTAGCAGTAGTATAATCTTTATCCGATTTAATAACAACTTTACGAGCCAAATGTGTAATTGTCCAAAACAGGAACAGTATAGTAAAGGCGCTACACAAGGCAGTCAGAGAGTTTACCATAATGGCTACATGACTGGTATCTTTAGCAAACAAGGAGAAAAAATGCCCTATAAGCATAAAAAATGGAGCTCCCGGTGGGTGACCTACATCTAACTTAAATGCAGAAGAAATAAACTCCGGGCAATCCCAAAAGCTCGCTGTCGGCTCCATAGTAAGCAAATACGTCAGAGCGGCAATGGCAAAAGCAACCCATCCGAAGATGTTGTTAAATAATTTAAATCGTTTCATGAATGCTAATTATAATTAGTTGTTTATTATTCGAAGTTTATGGATTTTCTTTAAAAACTTTTTACATCTGAAAAGGCGCTCAAAGATACAAAAAAAATCAGTTCGATTTAGAACTTAATTTCTTTTTAGTTAAGATTAAAATAACTACACTTTATTACAAGATTACGAACGGTTATATCTGAAAAACATCGGATATGCCTTTCTCTGAAACAAGCACCAGTAAGTATTTGAGATTGCAAAAAAGAGGAATATAAAACAAAACTGTTACGATGGTTTCAAGAAACCATCGTAACAATAAAGAAAAGAACTGCTTTGAACTTTGTTATTGTCAGATGCGGAGTTTCTTAGAATAATTGATGTAATGCGGAAGATATTTATCAACAATGGCTTTTTGTTTTGCTTGGTCGCAAATATGAAGCAACTGATAAAGCATGGTAATTTTATCACCAACCTGATTTGATACGCTATTAAGCTGATCGCTATCTAAACTCAAATACCAATCAAGATACTCCACACAGTCATTTGCCACAGCACTCATAATGACATTTCCTTTAGCCGGTTGGTTGAGTCTGTAATAAAAAGCGGCTAACTGAACAGAGATATTATCATGCCGGACCGTAGTACCAGGAATCATTTTGTTGCAATAGTCCAGTACCTTTTCAGCTCGTTTCATCTCACCTTTATTAATCAAGGCCTGAGTCAGATAAGCAAACATGGTTCGGTGTGTCCGGCACATATTCATGGTGTTTTCATCCAGATACACTTTCGGATCGCTTATATTGCCATATTTAAACTTGTTCATCATGTTATTATACATCTCATCAGTATTTACTCCCGGACCGACACCTTTCACAGCACCAACTGGCAGTACCTGATAGGTTAAGCCTGTTCGCTCAAAATGATCGGTCAGTCCCAGATATTCACCTCCAATAGAAACTGCAAAATAAACAGGGCGCTTCCATTTATTTTCTTTCAACAATTCAATAACCATCAGATCACTCCGGCTTATTCCTGATTTCAGATTAAAGTCAATCCGGGGAATAATCTCGGAACTACGTGAGGCCGGCATCGCTCCTGTTTTAATCACCTGCTTAGCATCAACAGGCAAAAACAAATGATTAGTCGGTATATAGGCTTCTCCATGAATTTTAGTCTGGGGATCGGCACTCAGAATAAATTTAAAGGCAGTATCCACATCTATTTCAGCCATCAGAGAATCAACGCCAACCGATTCATTTTTACCGGGAGTATAATCTTTAGTGTCCCATGAGATAGGCAATGGAGTCGATTTATAAGCACCCCGTTTCATCTGACTGATATACCAGTCTGCTTGCAGGTAGCTAAGATTACAGACTCTTACATCCGTGCGGAAACCCTCCACCTCCTGATTGTACCAAAGCGGAAAGGTATCATTGTCTCCCATTGTAAAAATAATAGCATTCGGTTTACACGAGGCCAAATAGTTCTGCCCAAAATCACGGCAGGTATATCGGTTACTCCGGTCATGATCATCCCAGTTTTGCTGTGCCATTAAAGTCGGAATACCCAAACAACACAGACTTACTACAGCAGCAGTAGCAGTGCGGGGTAACTTATGTAAAAACAGGTTTAGCCCCCTAATTATTCCCAACATGCCGAAACCAATCCAGATGGAAAAAGCATAAAACGATCCGGCATAAGCGTAATCGCGCTCACGGGGTTGATAAGGTGTCTGGTTGAGATAGACCACAATAGCAATTCCCGTTAGAATAAACAGTAACGCGATCATCCAGAACCCTTCAACACCATGTTTTCCACCGTAAAGCAGAAATACGATTCCGATAATTCCCAGCAACAAAGGCAACATAAAATAGGTATTATGTCCTTTATTGTCGCGAAGCTCTGAGGGCAGATTTTTCTGATCACCCACCAATTTATTATCAATAAAACCGATACCGGTTATCCAGTTACCGTGATCTATTTCTCCAAACCCCTGCAAATCATTCTGCCGTCCACTGAAATTCCACATAAAATAACGCCAATACATGAAATTCAGTTGGTAGTTGAAAAAGAAGCGCATGTTTTCAATAAAGGTAGGTTTGACAGCACTCCTTTGCTCTCCGCAATAGTCATAATTTATCGTTTTTCCAACCACTTTTCCCCACGCCTTATAAGCACTTATCGATTGTGTTTTTTGATCGTACATTCGCGGAAAGAACATGTCAAAGCGTTCGTCTGTGACGTACATATTATCATTTTTATGTCCGGTAACAACATATCTGTCACTATCTTTATCTGAGCTTTTAGTTCTGAGACTGTAAAACGAGTGCCCCTTTTCCTGCATAACAGGGACACACATATTACCTTCAACCTTTAGCTTTACCGGTGCATTGTAGGTTTGCCCATAGAGCAACGGATGATCTTCATACTGCTCGCGATTCAGGTAGTATTTCAATGAAAACAAGTTATCCGGATTGTTTTGATCCATCGTAGGATTGGCCGACGAGCGAATGACTATCACCGCATAAGATGAATAGCCGACCAAAAGCATGGTGACCATAAGTAACATCGTATTTAGCCAACGTGCACTTATTTTTCCCCGTTTGTAATAAAAGAAAGCAACGAGCGCAGCAATAATAATTAAACCAACCCATACATGACTACCAAAGAACGGGATTCCCGACAGTGAAATGGCCAAAATGAATGAAATGGCAATTCGCGATTTACTTTTATCCACATACGATTCGTAAATAGCCCATACCAAAACCGCGACAATAAGAATAATGTAAACAAATAGTCCTGTATTAAACGAAAATCCAAAACTGTTTACAAACAGGAGTTCGAACCAACCAGCTACTTCGGCAAAACCCGGAATGACTCCATACAGAACAGTTCCCAAAATAGCCACACCCGCCACCAAAGCCAATATAACACCTTTAACCGTAGGAGTGTGTTTTTTGAGATAATATACAAGTACAAGCAGCGGGATGGCAAGTAAATTCAACAAGTGAACTCCAATAGAAAGTCCCATCAGGTAAGCAATAAGAATCAGCCAACGGTCGGAACCTCGTTCGTCGGCCACATCCTCCCATTTCAGAATCAACCAAAAAACCAGTGCTGTAAACAAAGACGAAAAGCCGTATACTTCAGCTTCGACCGCCGAAAACCAAAAGGTATCCGAAAAAGTATAAGCCAATGCACCAACCAGCCCTGCACCAATAATGCCCACGATGTTGCCGATAGTATAATCATCGTCCGACTTGATGATTATTTTGCGGGCCAGATGTGTAATAGTCCAGAACAGAAACAAAATGGTAAAGGCACTGCATATAGCCGTAAGAGAATTTACCCAAATTGCCACATGATGTACATCGCCCGCAAACAGTGAGAAGAAATGGCCCATAAGCATAAAAAAAGGAGCTCCGGGCGGATGACCCACATCGAATTTAAAGGCAGATGAAATAAACTCCGGACAATCCCAAAAACTGGCGGTTGGCTCCATGGTTAGCAAATACGTCAAAGCGGCTATGGCAAAAGCCAGCCATCCAAAAATGTTGTTGGTTAATTTGAATCGTTTCATGTATTGCAATTATAAATAGTTGTAGTTCTTCATCATGTAGCACATTTAAACATAAGCAGCTCAAAGTTATTAAGAAATTTCTATTTTAAATACAAGCTCTTTTGATTTTAATTGACATTAAGAAATCAACAACCGATTACCACTGTTTAATAGCACTAGTTAACAGTTACAAGTTTTACGGAAGAGCAGGACAAATAAACTGCCCATTGGCTTCGCACAATAACTGAAACTTTATTCCAACTCTGATTTAAAACAGTACGGTTAAAAAAAAACACATTTACAAGCATTAGAAGCAAACTATTACAAATTGAAATCAGATCTTGATAAAAAAGTAAAAAAAAGATCATTTAAGGACTAAAAAAAGATGAATTAGAAAGCTGAAATTTAGCTTTCCAATCAGAATATAAAAACTTGTAAAACAAATATTTAATTCCACTCTCTGATTCGACATTAAGATATTGCCCCGATAAAATATTATTCATACATTTGTCTGGAAAACAGAATTAAATCAAGCTCGTATGGACTCTATTTCATCATTTGCAGAACTGGCCGCACATCTTAAAAACATAAACTGTCGCAAACGTTTGGCTGTTGCAAATGCCGTTGATACACACACATTGGATGCCGTATTACAAGCGGTAGAAATGGGAATTATAGAAGCATTTCTAATTGGTGATGTTGCATCTATTGAATCGCCACATCTGTTCGAGCACAATCTTTCCCCGTTTATTCACATTATCGACATTCCAGAGGTTCAGTTGGCTACTCTGGAAGCGGTACGCATGGTAAAAAGCGGTGAAGCCGACATTTTGATGAAAGGGTTGGTGAATACCGATGTTCTATTGCGAGCCATTCTAGACAAAGAAAAGGGATTATTGCCAGCAGGAAATATATTGACTTACAATGCCGCGATGCAAATTCCGGCTTATCACAAATTGGTTTTCTTCGCCGATCCGGTTGTAATTCCATCGCCAAATATAACTCAGCGTATTGCCATGATAAAATATGCCATCGCCACAGCCTATAAATTTGGCATCAGCAAACCCAAAGTAGCTTTAATTCATGCTACCGAAATTGCCAATCCAAAGATTCACTACATGCAGGATTATCTGGATATTATGCAAATGTGGCGCAATGGAGAATTTGGCGATGTAATTATGGATGGACCACTAGACATATTTCTGGCGCTTGACAAAGAACGTGGAAGGATAAAAAATGCACCTACACCAGTGCTTGGCGATGCGGATATTCTTATTTTTCCAAACTTTGAATGTGCCAATTGTTTTTATAAGGGATTGTCACTTTTTGCCGGCGCCCAAATGGGTGGTTTATTACAAGGGACAGAAAAACCGGTTGTACTTACTTCGCGGAGCGAAAGCATTGATTCTAAATTCTACAGCATTGCTATGGCATGTGTACTAAGTTAATATTAACACGAACAAACATTCACTGCTTATCAGCCAACAAGCATTCAACCATTTTTTTTGCTGTACGTTCAGCCGCACCGGGCTCACCCAATACTTCTTTCATTTTAGAAAAGCCATTCAGCATAGCCTCACGATAATCCTTATCATTCAGTATTTTCTTCAACTCAGCAGCAATATTATCCACCGTAAATAAATGTGCCAATAACTCTTTTACGACCAATTTTTCAGCAACAATATTGACCAGCGAAACAAATTTTGTACGGACAACAATTTCTTTTACCAGATAACCAAACCTACCGCCAGGAATGTGATAAACCACAACCTCCGGAGTACCGATAAGTGCTGTTTCCAACGTTGCCGTTCCGGAATTTACAACTGCAACCTGCGATTGCTGCAAAAGTTCATACGTCTTATCAAACACTACCGAAATCTGCTTTTTCTTTAGAATCGTATCATATAATGCGGCATCAATTCCAGGTGCACCAGCAATCACTACCTGATAATCCGTGAAACGTAAACCCGCTTCAATCATTCTGGGCAAACAACCTAAAATTTCCTGTTTCCTACTTCCGGCAAGCACAGCAATAATTGGCTTCTCAGACAAATTATTTTCAACACAAAAGCCCGTAAAGGTTTGTTGCTGATTCGGACGTGTGCAAATAGAATCAACCGTTGGATTACCTACATATTCAACCTGATATCCATGTATTGCATAAAAAGCTGTTTCAAAAGGAAAAATAGTAAACATTTTATCCACATAACGCTTAATTTGCCTTATACGAAATTGCTTCCATGCCCATATTTTAGGCGAAATGTAATAGTAAATCTTTGTATCCAAATTTTCTTTCACAAAACGTGCTATGCGCAAATTAAAACTTGGATAATCAACTAAAATCAATGCATCAGGGTTGAAGTCAACTATCGCTTTCTTACAATCATTCAAATTGCGCAACACTGTTTTGGCATTTTTGAGAACAGCAACAATTCCCATGAAAGCCATTTGTCGGTAGTGCTTAATCATTTGCCCACCCTGGGCCTGCATCAAATCACCTCCAAGAAAACAAAATTCTGCTTGAGGATCAGCTTTCCGAAGTTCTCGCATTAAGTTAGAAGCATGCAAATCGCCAGAGGCTTCACCAGCAATGATAAAATAGCGCATATTCGATTGATTAGTTAATTAGTTAATCGGTTCATTTGGTCTTCCTGCCGTCAAGTTTTGGTTCTTCGTTTTTGAGCCTCGATTCCGGGCGTTGTTTAAAGCATAAAAATACTGCCAATAAAGTACGGCATTCCTCCTAAAAGCACCCCGGAAGCTATTTTGAAACTATCCGATTTATAAAATATAAATACAAGGATTAAATTTGGCATTACCGAGAGTAAAAGCAGTTTGCCCAACAACAGACTAGGATAAAGTAATTTCAGTGTTTCAAAGAAAGATAAATCTGCCGGATAAAAACGACTTAAATATATCCACATAAAAAGTATTGGAAGTATTAAACCTGGAATAAGTCCATATAAAAAATAGTTAAAACGAGCCATTATCTAATGCTTTAAACCTGTTCCTGAGTTATAGTTTCCATTTTTGAATGGTCGATATTGCCTGATGAGCTGTCAAATCTATTTTTGTTGGCACAACAGAAACAAAGCCATGTTCCAATGCCCATTCATCCGTATCTTCCGATATCGGTTCATGGTTTTCGAAACTACCCGTCAACCAATAATAAGCCCTTCCGTGTGGGTCGGTACGCTTTTCAAATTCTTTTGTCCAACGGCCATCACATTGACGTACAACCCGAACTCCCATAATTTCACCCATGGGTGCATTCACATTCAAACAAGTAGCATGAGGTAGTCCGTTTTTTAAAGCCTCCCTGGTTATTTGCAAAATAAACGGTTCAAAAGAACTAAAATCTGCATTCAATGAATAATCGCAAAGAGAAAAGCCTATTGATAAAATTCCATTTTCACAGCCTTCAAGTACGGCCCCCATGGTGCCCGAATAAATTACATTGATAGCTGAGTTTGAACCGTGATTAATTCCGGAAACAATTATATCTGGCTGTGTATCAAATATTTCATTTAATGCCAACTTAACGCAATCGGTTGGAGTACCGGTACAACTGTATCGGACAAGTCCTTCTTTTTCTTCTAATAATTTAAAGCGAATAGGATGAGTAACTGTCAATGCATTCGACTGAGCTGACCGTGGCCCATCGGGAGCCACCACCACTACGTCGCCTATTTGAGTCATCAATTCAGTCAACACTGCTATACCTTTTGCATCAGCACCATCGTCGTTGGTAATTAAAATTAAAGGCCTTTCTAATTCAGATTTCATAATTTACTATACATTATTATTCAACAAAACTACTTTCTTATTTTCCATACTGTTGCAAAAATAAAAGCACCACTCAACAATACAAAGTAAAGCAAATCGTGAGAGTCTATCACTCCTCGACTCATGGATTTATAATGAGAATGAATGCCCAATATTTCTAAAAGTTGAATTGACTTACCAGAAGTAAAAAAACTGGCTAATACTTCGAAACCATAATAGAAGAAGAAAGAAAGTACTACAGCCACAACAAATGAAATAATTTGATTGTTCGAAAGTGACGATGAGAAAGTACCAATAGCCACATATACTGCCGCCAGAAAAAACAGTCCTATAAATGATCCCCAAAATGCTCCCGAGTCAACGTTTCCGACAGGTTCGGCCAAGTAGGAAACAGAGAAATAATACAGCAAAGTAGGTAATAATGCGAGTGTCACCAATAATAAGCCGGCCAGATACTTACCAGACACAATTTGCAATTTACTCAAAGGTTTTGTCACCAGCAATTCCCAGGTTCCGGTTTGCTTTTCTTCTGCAAAAAGACGCATAGTAACAGCGGGACACAAGAATAAAAATAACCAGGGCGCCAAATAAAAGAGTCCATCAACATTCGCATAACCACTATCTAAAATATTATACTCTCCGGGAATAACCCAAAGAAATAACCCCGTGAGAATCAAAAATATTCCAATAACAATATAACCGGTTGCATTGCTAAAAAAAGCACGCAACTCTTTCTTTAAAATAGAAACCATTTTTTATTAGTCGAAATTTAGTGTTTTTACCATATTAGCACTGCGATGGTATAATGACAACAACAGAACTTAATGCCATAACTATAGCGCTAAATATTGCAATAAACCATTAATTCACCTGCTGTATTTATGCTGTCAAAGGTAGCCAAAAAAAACGAATGGAATATAACAATTGATCTTGCTTTTATAAACAAGATCTTTTTTGTTATTGGAATGGGAATTAGGATACAAGTTTTGGATTTAAGATATTAAAGAATCTACAAGCAACGGAATCTCATCTTCATCAATTCCATTGGCAAGCAAATACGATTTATCGTCATTGAACTGTTCGAGAAAAACATCCCAATTGTTTTGTTGTAAACTAAGACTTTGCTTATAAAATTCTATCGCCTCAGCTATTTTACGCTGACACCAGGCGACATGCCCTGCATTTAAGAAATCCTGAGCATTGGGCTCTTTTTCAATTAATTTAGACACATAATATTCTGCTTGCTGTAAATTTCCAGCAATGAATGAACACCACGAAATTGCTCTCCACACTTTAACACTTTCATCTTCAAGAGCATCAAGTTTAAAATAAATATTTAAAGCCTCTTTAAATTTTTTCAACTCCACAAAGCAATGGCCTACTTGCATCATAATGTGCGGTTGATTCGGTTTTAAATATTCAGCACGTTGATAATACTCCAATGCTTTCTCAAAGTTTCCCGATAAACGATAGCAAAATGCCATTTTTTTCACTGTCCAAATATCATCCGGCTGAATCAGATCCGCTTTCAAATAAGCGTCCAACGCTTTAAGAAACTGAGAAGTTTGTTGATACAGATAACCAATCTTCTGATAAATAGCTGCCGTAGGAGTAGAATTAAGCTGAATATTCTCGAACAACTCCAAAGCCTGGGGATAATGATTCTTCAAGAAATAATATTCAGCAATATTTGACTTAAATTGGACATCGGCAGCCAGGATATCAAACAAATAAGATTTATGCATAAAAAGCGAGAACGCAAACATATCTGAGAAATCACCATGTTGAGGATTAAGCTTAAAAAATCGAAATAAATCCTGAACATATTGCTTCGAAATGTTTTTAGAAACAGATCCCGGGGTCAAAATTGCCTCATCTCTGGACATCTCATCCAACTGTTCAGTCTCCATCTTGAACGACTGCTTCAACACTCCACGTTGCGATTCAGGCATTTGAAGTATGCTCAGGCAAAATGAATATTTATCCGAATTGCACATAAGATTATTTCCCAAAAATGCAGTTAATAAGGTTTTATCATCTCTTTCGAACAACCCGTTTATTTCAGAATAATGTGGATCGAAAGGTAAAAACCAATGAGAAAATTCAGAAAAAAACGGAAAGCTTTTAAGCAATGAAAAAGTACTCATATACACATCAGCACCTTCTAATTGCAGTTCGCTCAATTCTTTCAACTTATCGGACACTCCACTTTTGTCAAGCATTTCCTGCCACTCCGGATTTTCTTCATTCCAGTCATCGGCATTCAACAGACTTTCCGGATCCATTTTATCTTTAAGCATTGGACTGATTTTCATCACTTCTGGCAGGATTTCTTCTTGCATCTTTTTTGTGATTTTCTCAGTTTCAGCAGTAGCAATAATTTGGATAATAATATTCTGGAAATTTTCTACCGTGTGACTATCATCGGCCAACAAAACCAATCTGTTTCGCACCGAAGGAAAATAAGGTAAGAATTGATTATATTTTGCCAAAACAAAACACAAACCAACCAATGCACGTTGTTTTACTTGCTGATCTGAAACCTGACAAGCATCAAAAAGCAAAGCCAGCTTACTTTCGTCAAACATCCGCCAAAGATTAAGCGTCAGCGCCGAAACAGCGATTGACTTTTCGTTAGATCCTGAGTAGTTATCATTTATCAACTGATTAAACAGCACTTTTTCTTCTGCGCGATAGATAGTTGTCAACCAAAACAAACCGAATAATTCAACTAACAATAATTCATAGTTTGTCCGTAAGCGTTTCAATTCTGTTTCATGATTTCCGTCATCATTTTTCAACAATTCGGATTGACTGTAGAAATATTGTATAGCTGTAAATAATGCAGGAGTAAAATTGTGTCGTCTTGTATGCGGAAAATATCGTTTCTGAGCATATTCAAAGTTAGACGAATTGCGCATCAGCAACTCTTCTCTTAATTCTGAATTCAGGACAAATATTTTTGCTATCAGTTTATTATATACTGATTTTCGTTGAGGGTCGTCAATACCTGAAACATAGTATTGAAGCAAATAGCTATAGTTTTGTTGTAAATCAGCCAACTTATCTGAATAATCACCTAATTGTAACTCATTAACCAATTCTTCTGTTTTATTGAAAGCATTTTTCACCTTTCGCAAAGAGAGAAAGTATAACGAAGATTTATAGGTAGCATGAATTTGAGAAGTATTCATATATTTAGACAGTTATTGATAAGCGATCACTGATAAGTACACAAAAAACAAATATTTAATACAAAATGTTTCAACGACAATAAGTAATAGTACGAATATAATATACTATTTTAGCTCTTCAAGATAGAACTATTTAACACCCCATTTTGGGGCTTAGGGCGGAAAATGCATTTTAAAGCCGCCCCTAAATTCCCTGAAGGGGACTTAAGAATAGAACATTATTTAATTCCTAGTACTTAGGTCTAAAAAAAATAACAGTAGACATAAAAAGCCATGATACTATTAGCCCATTTTACTTATTTTTATAAGTTGCTCTTCATCAATAATTTTAAGTTTACGGCCATCCATAGCTATAATATGGTCATTCACAAAATTGGAAAGTGTACGAATAGCATTAGAAGTTGTCATGTTAGAAAGATTAGCCAAATCTTCACGGGAAAGGTAAATACTAATAGTGGCTCCGTCCTCTTCCAAACCATAATTCTTTCGTAAAATCAAAAGTGCTTCAGCTAAACGACCTCGGATATGCTTCTGCGTTAAGTTTACTGTACGTGCATCGGAAGCTCCGAGGTCAGTAGCCATTTCTTCGAGAAAACGATAGCAAAAAGCATTATTATGTCGGAGAATCGACAAAAATGTTGCTGCTTTAAGCATATAAACCGTGGATGCTTCAAAAGCTGTTACAGTAGTATTGTATGTTTCATTGGCAATGATTGCCCGATAACCGAAATGTTCACCTGGCTTAAGCATTCGAATAATCTGAGAGCGGCTTCCCACACCTTCTTTAAAGACTTTGACCTTCCCGCTGGCCAATATCATCATATGTGTAGGCTGCTCACCTTCACAATGAATCATTTCATTTTTCTTGAAATAATGAACGGTGTAACTATTTCGAAGGAATTGCCTTTCGTCGGGAGTTAAAACATCCCACACAGTAAGAATCTCTTCCAACGGCTTGAGTTCGGAAACATGCTTTTTCGCCATAGAATTCGTTAGAAATATGTTTGACAACAGTGTTATAAAGCACAAATTTAGTGATTTTTCGAGAAATAATACAATCCGGCAACAAAAAAACATTATTACTAATGAAAAATCGACAGATAAATTTTTAAATGGAGTTCTATATTGCATAAAAAATATTTGCCACAACAGTTAGTTAAACATCTCCACCTAAATATTTTTAAATAAAAATTATTACTTTTGTAAAACACATTAATAACAGTAACCTATATGAAAAGAATTTTATTTGTCGTAAGCATTCTTATCTACGCATTAAATTCGAATGCCCAACAATTTTCAATCAGCGATTCCGCAGTTATAAGTTTACTGACCTGCTCGCCTGGCGAAGAGGTCTATGCAAAATTCGGGCATACCGCTATACGCATTGTCGATAAAAAAAATGCTTTTGATATTGTATTCAATTACGGAATTTTCAGCTTCGAAACAAGTAACTTCTATTACAAGTTTATAAAAGGAGAAACGGACTATCAGTTGGGCATCTACGACACCGCTAATTTTCTTCCGGAATATGCTCAGCGCAATTCGATGGTGGTAGAACAGGTACTGAATCTTACACCGTCAGAAAAAAAAGAGCTTTTTACCCTATTGATGAAAAATTACGAGCCCGAAAACAGAACCTATCGTTATAATTTTATTTTCGATAACTGCGCCACACGCCCACGCGATAAATTGCTGTCAGCTCTGCATGGATACTTAAAGTTTCGAAAGACTTCGGATGCTAAAACTTTTCGTCAATGGATTGGAACTTATGTAGGCAATGACACATGGCTCAAATTCGGCATCGACCTGGTATTCGGCATTCATGCCGACAGGCTTGCTACCGAAAACGAAAGTATGTTTTTACCGGAAGTGCTGATGACTCAGTTTCAAACAGCTGAAATTAATAGTCACGATGGCAAAACGGCTAAATTTGTTTCAGAAAGAAAAATTCTGGTACAAAAAACCGATTTGAATGATAGTAATGACTCGTGGCTATTCAAGCCCATGACGTTTTCAATATTTCTATTAATTGTAGGTACTATAATTACTATTTGGGATACAAAAAGGAGGTATTACTACAAACCTTTTGATGCTGCTTTATTCGGAATTACCGGGCTGGCAGGTCTCATTGTATTTTATTTAATGTTATTCTCTGTACATCCGTTGGTTCAAGCCAACTTAAATATACTTTGGCTAAATCCGCTAAACTTAATAGTTGTGGCTTTGTTTTGGATCAGGCGATTGCGGGTAGCTTTGTTTTTCTACCTGATATTAAATGCTGTGATTCTTCTGGCAGCCTTATTTGCATTTGCACTCTCTGCCCAATCAATCAATGTGGCCGCCTTCCCGATTATCATCTTACTACTGATGCGGAGTGTAAGTTGGGTGGCTTTGACCAAGAAAAAAATTTACCGACGCAGAAGATAATCTCTAAAAACACTTATTACAATGGCTAAAACTCTTGCTAAAACTCCGAAACCACTGCGTTTCGTTGGAATAATTCCCGCCCGCTTTGCCTCTACCCGCTTTCCGGGAAAACCGCTGGTGAATATTGCTGGCAAAACCATGATAGAACGTGTGTACGAACAAGTATCGAAAGCACTGGCAGATGTATATGTGGCAACCGACGATAAACGGATTTTTGATGCCGTATTGGCATTTGGAGGAAAAGCCATTATGACTTCCGACAAACACCGGAGCGGAACTGACCGTTGTTACGAAGCTTTTTCGAAACTCGAAGAATGGTATGATGTGGTAATAAACGTACAGGGCGACGAGCCTTTCATTCAGCCAGAACAAATTGCAGAACTACAAAGATGCTTTGAAGAACCGGAAACACAAATTGCAACATTGGCCAAGAAGATAACTGAAAAAGACGGGCTCGGCTTTTTACAAAACCAGAACAACCCGAAGCTGGTAGTGAATAAACAAAATGAAGCACTATACTTCAGCCGCTCGGTGATACCCTACCGACGCAGTGCAGAACCAGAAAACTGGATCTTGCTTCACCCCTACCTCAAGCATGTGGGCATTTATGCTTACCGGGCCGATGTACTGCGCGAACTTACACTACTTGAACAATCGCCTCTGGAAATTGCCGAATCGTTAGAACAGCTACGATGGCTCGAAAACGGCTATCGTATCAAAGTCGGATTTACCGACGTAGAAACTATTGGCATTGACACACCCGAAGATCTGGAAAAAGTAAAAGAAATGTTTGCTTGAGAATAAAGGAATAACTTTTTATATGATTTATAGTGGATATCATATTTTCGAAAGATCATTTATCAATCCGGAAGCCCCATTTTGCATAGCTAAGACAGCATTTCTTGCACAAAAGAAGCGTTTTCTTTAACTTGAGAGATATCGTCTATCTCTTATAATATACATTTCAATCCTTCTAATGTATATTGTAGCACTTAGAATGTATATTTTAGTCCTTACAATGTATATTGTAACTCTTAGAATGTACCTTTTAGTTCCTACGATGTATATTATAGCACTTAGAATGTATATTTTAGTCCTTACAATGTATATTGTAACTCTTAGAATGTACCTTTTAGTTCCTACAATGTATATTCTAACTCTTAGAATGTGCCTTTTAGTTCCTACAATGTATATTCTAACTCTTAGAATGTACCTTTTAGTCCTTACAATGTATATTGTAACTCTTAGAATGTACCTTTTAGGAAACTATTTCGGCAAAATCGGGGGTCTATTCAATAAACTGTGTCAAAAAAGGGTAAATCATTATATTTACCCTATAAAAGCAAGTTTAGATGAACAAGACAAAAGAATTTGATTACAAGGAATTTGAGCAAGACGCATTATCAAAATTGAAGCAAGGTGTTCGCCTAGAAGGTGAGAATGGCATATTAGCTCCAC
>JAATGT010000101.1 GCA_015654525.1 Bacteroidales bacterium | reverse complement strand
TTCAGAAAATCGTTAGACGATACGGTTGTAATTTCAAGTCCCCTATCAGGGTATTTAGGGGCGGTATTAAAGTCTATTTTCCACCCCAAGCCCCTAAAGGGGATGTTAAATAGTATCGTCTTTGAAAAATTAAAATGGTACATTATATTCATTCCATCACTTACTTCTGGGTATTGCTATTTTTTAATTGTTTATTCATGTAATTGTATAAAAAGAGAATAATAATCACTTTTCCATCCTTCGCCCATCCTTCGTCCATCCTTCGTCCATCCTATACCTGGAAATTGGGCTTATTTTGTTGATAAATTGTATAAAAACTGTATATCTAATATAGTAGCAATAAAATAAGAACCAATGCATGGATGGATAGTGTCAGGTCTTTGTTATCTATTATATAAGTTTGATTTTTACTACTATTGAATTCGCAAATTCATAACATTATTTTATAGAGACATTCAACCCACTTCGGGGTTGTGGTATCATCTTTTGATTCGGTAAAATAAAGGATAAGCATTACGATGGATTACACAATTTTTTCAAGAATAGCAGGTTCATCCGACTATACTAAAAACAGATAGCAGTATATATCAGGGATGAATTACATTATTGATCGGTAAATCTGTTTCCGGAAAATACCGCAACAAGAGCTGATACATGTCCGGATCGTATGCCCGAAGCTTTCCGCGTCGGTTAATTGAATTATGCACGCCATTAGCCAGATCGGAATACTGATTGCAGTTGAAAAACGATTGTACCGTTTCTGCAAAATATTCTTCCTTGTTTGTTAGTGCATAGGTTTTATCCCACAGCCCCTTTTCACGCGCTTGATTCATCATTTTTTCCAGTTCCTGATTGAAGTCGGGGTATAAACCTGCAATACCTATGCTCTGAATGAGGTGTGCAAACTCATGAATCAGGATGTTTTCGCCTTTATACCGATCGCCGGACAGACAAATCAGGTTTTCCTCGCCGCAACTGGCATTCGGATTGTCCGTATTATCGTCGCCAAAACCACGTGCCCGTTTGTTCCAAAAAGCAATGGAGTCGGGAGTATTACAGACAGTTGCATATTCAGGAATGTCGCACACTTGTTCTCCGGCACCAATAATAATCACTTTGCACTTGCGGTCAATCATTTTCTGAGCCACATCGCGGCGTTTGGACAACATTCCGATGATAATTTCGCGAGCTTTAACCAGCGCTGCATCGGACACATTCTGCGAACTGATTACCGGAATGCCATCGGCATCCAGGTATTTTTTATAAAAAGGATTCTGATGCAGGCTTTCGGGAAGAGCTATTACTTTGACCTCTTTCTGCCTTGTGAGCTTTAGGGCAAAACCACCACCCTGAGCCAGGTGAATATTCAATATCGAGTCACGCGTTACATACCTGATTTCGTATTTATAATCCTGAGCCTGCTTGTTGGCATTCGTACCATCCTTCATCAGTTCCAGCTTGTAGGTTGCGTCATCTTTCAGAAAGTCGAAGCTTAACCGGATATCGCGTTCGTCCCAATTAGTGAGCGCACCCACTTGCCAGTTCTGCCCTTTTCGGCGAGCGGACACGATAAACTTACCCACTTCGCCCTGAAGGATTTTTGTTTCATCGGTCTCCAGTGCTAATGACGCAATAAAGTCAGTACATTCCGGTTCCTTCCGGTAAGCAGTAGGATTGTCGGCAAGCATGGCAAGCGGAGAATCGAACACAATATAAGTAGCCAGCTGGTGACAGCGGGTTCCCTGACTCATTGGGTTATAATAAATATCTTTGAAGTCTTTTTTAGTTGCATTGCGCATAGCTCCGGGCGTATAATCTACCGGTCCGGCAGCCAAACGGATAAATGGAAAAGTAACATCATAAAGCGGCATGTCTTTTTCAATAGTACTCCATTTCATTTCTTCCATACCGAATACACTTTCGAAATTTATGATGTTCGGGTACGTGCGGTTCAGGCCGGTAGGAGTATAAAAACCATGCAAGTCCAATGTCAGTTTGTATTTTGCAGCCATTGCAGCTATCCGGTAAGTCATTTCTACAGCTTTCTGATCATTTCTATCCAAAAAGTCAACCTTAAAACCTTTGATTCCTAAGTGCGAATAATACTTGCAGGCTTCTTCCAATTGTGCATCGAGCACATTAAATACTGTCCACAATATAATGTCTACTTTCTGGCTTTTGGCATAAGCCACCAGTTCAGGTAAGTTTAGTTCGGGAATAACCTGCATCATATTGCCCGAAGCGGGCTTGTACCAACCTTCGTCCAGCACTATATATTCAAGACCATTTTCAGCAGCAAAGTCGATATAGTGTTTATAGGTGTTCATATTGATGCCAGCCTTGAAATCGACACCCGAAACGCCCCAGTCGTTCCACCAGTCCCAGGCCACCTTGCCCCCTTTTGCCCAAGCATAATCGCCGATACGATTGGGTGTAGCCAGTGCATACACCAGATTATTAACCGGCATATCTGTGTCCTTTTCGCTAACAGCCAATATTCTCCACGGAAAAACACGACTACCGCTTACACTCGCAATGTTCGCACCCCGCTCCGTAACGTATTCCTGTTTGCGCCAGGCATTCTGATCGGTAGCTAGCGGCAATTTTGCAAAAACAGCTTTCAGACCATGCTTCGATCCCTGTGTTTGCACAAACATGCCCGGATAGGCTTCCAAATCCGATTCCAGAATGGTTAACTTCAACCCTTTGCCATAATCAACTGTGGCCGGAAGAAAAGCAGGTGTATTGTTTGCCATCGAAAGAGGCTTTAGGTCATAGGTATTCTGAAAAGCCATGGCAAACGGATCTTTTTTCCCATTGCAATAAGAAAGGTAGCAACTATAATCTTTATCGAAATTAAATTCGGCTACTTCATTCCGTATCTCCAGCTTTGCTTTTGATGTTGTATAGATCCGGTACGCCACGCCTTCGTCGTACGCCCGAAACACAACACCATAATCTCCTTTCAGTTTAATATCCAGTTCGCGATATGAAACCGAAAATGAATTAAACCGATAGTGTGGTGATGTAATATTTTCAGTAAGCGCTTTTGTTTTCTGTTGTACTAACTGCGGCAGCCTGCCCAGCAGCTTACCGTTGGCTAATTCCAGACCGATATGTGCATTCCTGATCAGATTTTCGTTTCCGCATTGCAAGGAATAACTCAATGTATCGCCAAGTTGTACGGTAAGTTGCAACTTCCCGTTTGGCGACTGAAGTTTAATGTTTCGACTCACTGCCCAAGCGGAACTTAGTCCCGACAAAAGCAGGCAATGAATAAGAACTAACGCCGCAATTTTCTTCATAGTTTTTTTTATTTAAATGATTTCTATTTACAATAGGCTTATTATCAAAGATTTTCAATTGATTTTTATAGTTATCAAACCTATTTCGGTAGTTATTCAACCAATTACTTAAGTTATTCAAGCAATAACTTAAGTAATACAACCAATAACTTGACTTATTCAAGCAATAACTTAAGTAATACAACTAATAACTTGACTTATTCAAGCAATAACTTAAGTTATCCAACAAATAACTTGACTTATTCAAGCAATAACTTAAGTAATACAACTAATAACTTGACTTATTCAAGCAATAACTTAAGTAATACAACTAATAACTTAAGTAATACAACTAATAACTTGACTTATTCAACAAAAAACTTAAGTTATCCAACAAATAACTTGACTTATCCATGATTTTACCTGACTATCCTTACTTTTTCAACGACAGTCTCACCATAAGCACGCCGTGCGCCGGAATAGTGTACTTTGTATTTGAAGCTGTGGTACCTATATCTCTGTGGTTCCACAAATCACGGATCAGGTATTCTTTTGTATTCACATTCACTGCCGGCACAAAATACATAATGTTCTTTTTCCATTTATAATCCAAATTCCATGTTTTGTCGGTACGGTTCAGGAAACATACAGCCACTTCATCGTGTGCCAGAGGCTTTGCCCAAATCTCATGATCGCCCATATCCATAAATCTACGGGCCTGCTGCCCCAGACTATCCTGATCGACTGCAATCACTTCTTTGTTAGTCAATATTTCTAAGGTTTCTTTATCCATCGACCGCACATCATTACCTGCCATCAGCGGTGCTGCCAGCATCGACCACATGGAAAAATGGGTACTGTATTCGTCACGGGTCATGCCACCGTTGCCTATTTCCAACATCTCAGCATCATTCCAATGCCCGGGTCCGGCATAGGGATACAAGTCGGCAAGCACATCTATTATATCGAGGACCCCCACTCCTCCCCAATCGAATTTGCATTGGTAACAATCGCGGATATCAGCTGTGGTACGCCACAAATGCCCTACACCTCTCGCCCATTTCCATGGCTGACTTTCGCCCCACTCGCAAATGCTGAAAACGATAGGCCGACCACAGGTTTTCAATGCATCGCTCATGGTACGATAAGCAGCTTCAGCATTCTGCCCTTCGTTGGAGCACCAGTCATATTTGAGATAATCAACTCCCCAACGAGCATATTGCCGGGCATCCTGAAACTGATACCCTCTGCTGCCCGGTCGTCCCTGACAGGTCAGTGATCCGGCGCAGGAATAAATGCCCAGCTTAAGTCCCTTGCCGTGAATATAATCGGCTAATGCTTTTATGCCGGTAGGAAAGTTTTTCGGGTCGGCCATAATATTGCCGGCCGAATCGCGCGACACCTGCCAGCAATCATCTATCACTATATAGTTGTAACCGGCATCCCGCATACCCGAACTAACCAATTTATCGGCTACTTCCATCAGCAGTTTCTCATTAATACTACACCCGAATTTGTTCCAGCTGTTCCATCCCATCGGAGGAGTTGCCGCCAGACTCTCAAAGATTGAATCCAGTTTGGTCTCTTTTACGCCAAACGAAACTTGTGCATGGATAATTCCTGCAAATAAACAAAAGACCGGTAGCAGATATTTTCTTTTCATCAGATTTAATTTTTCATTCAAATTCCTACTCTTTTTTTCAGAGATTCGGAGTTGCAAATAAACAGAATATTTCAGGTGTCGGATTGTAATATAGTCCATTATGATAGCAAAATAATCTAAACACAACACTTGGTTTAATTTAATATATTTAGTACAAATAAGCATTTTAGGCTTCTTATTGTACTATTATTCCATGTTTTTGGATTATATTTCCCTTTATGAGGAATAATTGTAGTAATATTGTGAACCCTTTTACTGAAATATAAATTCACATACTTACATGAGAAAACAGCTTACTCTTATCCTTGTTTTATTCATATTTATTATCCCCTGTTCACTTGCGGCTGCAAACTTCAGCTTTCGACATTACAGAGCCGAAGATGGGTTAACCTTTAATACTGTCCGCTGTATTATTCAGGATCGGCGTGGATTTATCTGGCTTGGTACGGAAGACGGACTCAATCGTTTTGATGGGTATACGTTCAAAGGATTTCGCAGCGACAAAAATAAAGTAAACTCATTGGGAAGCAACTATATAAGTAGCCTGCTCGAAGACAGCAAAGGCGATATATGGATAGGTACCGATGAAGGACTTTTCATTTACAATCCTCCGACTGATAAATTCAGCCATTTTCAAAACAAGGTGAATGGTGTTTCTATTTCGTCTACGGTGAATAATATTGTAGAAGATAAATCCGGTAATGTGTGGTTTGCCACTTACGGACAAGGCATATTCCGTTACAACCTATCTACCGGAGCACTGGAACAATATCGTTGGATCAATAACTCCAAATCATCCCCCAACTACGATTTTATCAATTATATTTATGTAGACCGGAACAATCAGGTATGGGCAGCTCCCAAAACACCCCGCAACCCGCTCATCGCCCTCGACAGAACTAAGAATTGCTTTCGTCTCTTTGATCTGAAACAAAACGGGCAAGTGCAAACTGATTTTTCTGTCTATAAAATTTTTGAAGACTCACAACACCAGTTGTGGCTTGGCACCTGGAACAAGGGAATTTGCAAGCTGGATAAAAAGACGAAAAGCGTAACCCAGTACCTTTCGCCCGAAAAACAGGGCGGCATACTGCATATTCATGAAATAAGCGAATATAGCCGCGACTTGTTACTCATTGGGTCCGACGACGGGCTAAGCCTTTTCAACACCAAAACACTTAATCATCGTTTGTTCACTTCCAGCGAAATTGACCCCTCCGCTCTTTCCGATAAGTTTATCTATCCGATATTCAAAGATCATGAAGGCGGGTTGTGGGTTGGTACTTATTTCGGAGGAGTGAATTATGTGTCGCCAAACAGCGGTTTGTTCGAACGTTATACGCATTCGCGCTATGTAAATTCGGTGAACGGAAATATTATCGGACGTTTTACCGAAGATAAAAAAGGAAATATCTGGATTGCTTCGGACGACGGAGGATTAAATGAACTGAATCCGGAAACAGGACGGTTCTCGGCTTACATGCCATGCCCGGGGAAAAACGGAATCTCGTATCACAATGTACATGCACTGTGCTGGGACGATGATAAACTCTGGATCGGGACCTACTCGGGCGGTTTGAACGTGTTGAACACTAAAACGGGACAATTTAAATTGTACAATTCGGTAGAAGGTGACCCGACAACACTTGATGGCGGAAGTATTTATGCTATTTACAAAGACCGGAGTAACAGAATGTGGGTTACCAGCATGTCGGGAGTAAATCTTTATAATCGTCAGGCCGATAATTTTATCCGGGTAAAATACTTTAATGCCACTACCATAGCCATCACAGAAGATGCCAAAGGGTTACTATGGTTTGCCACTCAGGGAAAAGGAGTTTTCAAATTCAATCCGAAAGATAAGCGCTGGACCAATTATACAAATAAACCGAATTCCAACAGTTCACTTCCATGCAATCAACTGAATTGCGTATTAGCTGATCATAAAGGACGTTTATGGTTTGGATCTTCCAGCGGTTTGTGCCGTTACGACTATTCCAAAGATCGCTTTATTCCCATAGCCTTGAATGCGCCCAGCAATAGTATATGCAGCATTATCGAAGATCAGGATATGTTATGGATTACAACTGCCAAGGGATTAGTTCGCTACGACACTCGAAATGGTTCTTGTCTGGTATTTACGCGAAGCGATGGCCTGCTGAGCGATCAGTTTATTGCCAATTCGGGCTTCAAAAGTTCAACAGGCAAAATTTATATTGGCACTGCCAATGGTTTCAATGCATTCTGTCCGAAAAATCTTGTTGCTAACAAGTATGTGCCCAAGGTAGCTATTACCAATCTGGAGATATTCAACAAAGAAGTAGAAGTAGGTCCTAAAAGTGCCTTAACCCAATCCATCGGTTTTGTGAAACAAATTGATCTGTCCTACAAACAAAATGTTTTTAGCCTGGGATATGTGGCACTAAGTTACACCACACCCGAAAAAAACATGTACGCCTATAAGCTCGAAGGATTTGACAAAGACTGGAACTACGTAAACCGGCAACACAAAGCAACCTACACCAACCTTCCGGCCGGAGAATACGTGTTCCGGGTCAAAGCTTCCAACAACGACGGGCTTTGGAACGAACAGGGCGCATCCATCAAAGTTATTATCCATCCACCATTCTGGCTGACCATTTGGTTTAAGTTTATTTATGCCGGCCTACTGATTGCCGGGCTTATATTATTGCAAAAGAATACGCGTCGACGCGCCGAACATCGGCATAATGAAGAGATAAAAGAACTCAATCAGCAAAAAGAGAAAGAAGTATACGATGCCAAGATACAGTTTTTCACTATGATTGCACATGAGATTCGAACTCCGGTTTCGCTTATCATTGGTCCGTTGGAAAAAATCATGGCTACCGTGTCGGCTTTCCCCGATTATGTTCGCAATGATTTAAATATTATCAACCGCAACAGTCAACGCTTGCTTCATCTGGTTAATCAGCTTCTCGACTTTAGAAAGGCCGAACAGGGTGCGCTTGTACTGAATTTCAGTAAACAAAACATTTACCAACTGCTGAGCTATACCTATGAACGCTTTAAGCCGATTATCGAACAAAACAATATAGAATTTACACTCGAATGTACTGATAAAACATTTGAAGCGGTGATTGATTTGGAAGCAATTACAAAAGTGATAAGTAATCTGCTGACCAATGCCATGAAATTTACCGACAATAAAATTACGTTGATATGCCGTACATATCCCGACAAAAACATGTTCGAGATACGCGTTCAGGATAATGGTGATGGTATTTCTGATGCCGAAAAAGCAAAGATATTCACTCCTTTTTACCAGATACCATCCGGAACTGTTCAGGGTACCGGCATCGGGTTATCACTGGTAAAAAGCATTGTTGATGCACATCATGGGGTGGTAACCGTCACCGACACTCCTGTCAAAGGAGCCACATTTAGCATTACCCTGCCGTTTGATAACGAGGAAAAGCTGAGTTGCCATGTCGATTTCAAACCAACTCCATCTATGTTTCCTGCACCTCCGGAAATATTGTCTGGAATTCAAGATACAGTAACAGATCCGAAAACCAATAAACCGATCCTGCTTATTGTGGAAGATAATGCCGATATGCGACAATTTCTCTGCGACAATTTCATATCGGATTATCAGGTTCTGTCGGCTTCCGATGGATTAGAAGGACTGGAACTTCTGAAAAAGCATGAAGTAAACCTTATTATCAGTGATCTGATGATGCCCCGCATGGACGGGCTGGAGTTCTGTAAAGCAGTCCGATCGAATATGCTCTTGAGTCATATCCCGTTCGTATTACTCACTGCCAAAACCGATCTGGATGCTAAAATTGACGGACTAAATCTGGGAGCCGATTCGTATATCGAAAAGCCATTCTCAATCAACCACCTGAAAGCACAAATCAGCAACCTGATTGAAACACGCACACTGCTACGAAAGAAATACTCCGAGATGCCTTTCGTATCTATAACCACCATTGCCGGAAACTCAGCCGATGAACAATTTCTGACTAAAGTGAATGAAATCATTGAGCGGAATATAGCTAATGAAGACTTTTCTATTGACCTACTGGCCGAAGAACTTTGCATTAGCCGTTCCGGACTGTTTGCCAAGATTAAAACATTAGCCGATATAACTCCTAATGAATTGATTCAACTTATCCGGCTCAAAAAAGCAGCCGAATATATTGTGCAAAAAGAACACCGGATTAATGAAATTGCTTATATGGTAGGTTTCAACAACCCATCCTATTTCAGCAAGTGTTTTCAGAAACAGTTTGGTGTTCGTCCCATGGATTTTGCAGGTAAAAGCAATAATAACAATTGATGCGAATCTATAGTTGAAAAATAGTCCGTAGGACCTACATATCCATAGAATAAAAAGAAATGTATGTTTATTGCCCGTAGGACATTCACATTTTTCCAGGTTTATCCAGGGGAATTGGTTGTATCTGTTTTCATTTTCTATTGATATGTATTCCCTATGGGAAATAACTCATTATAAAAAGAATGTGTATATCTGTAGCTTCTGATTCGCATTAATAATTAAATGATATGTTTTTTGTAGGTTATGTTCAGATAACCAATTTTGTAACTTGTAATTATTTACTTGTAACTACTTACATTGATATCAATTGATTGAAAAAAGCATATAAGTTACATTTAACGTGCTGATAATCTCAGCACTATGTGGAAAGAATCCCCGCTTTTACAGGCTGAATTCTAGTTCACAACTTATAATACCTACATATCCAGACTTCTATATTTTCAGGTTCTTTTGGTACATAGCTTGCCTATACTAATGCAGACACATATTTGTCTAACACATTTAAAAACAAAAGAATCATGAAAAAAGTAATGTTATTTGCACTCGGTTTTCTGATGATGACTAGTGCGTCGGTTTTCGCTCAAAATGTTGTAAAATCAACTAAAGACAGTACAGTAACGACTGCTCCGATAGTTGATCCGGTAAAAACAGAAATTAAAACCTCTGAACTACCACAACCGGTAAAAGATCTTATTGTTAGCTTCAAATCTCAGGGTTGGGATGCTGCCGAAACCTCATATGTTGCAAAAGACTCGGCCAATCAGGTTATTTTTTACGTAGTATCTTTCAAGAATCCTACCTCAGGAGAAAGCAAGAGTATTAATATTGATAAAGACGGAAAAATCGTAAATCAATAAAGTAGGAATACTTAAGTTTATTTAAAAGAAACAGAAGCTGAAAAACATTCAGCTCCTGTTTTTTTTAGTACTTTTGTGTTTCACTTATTAATACAAAAGATTCCTATGGCAAACATTCTCCTGGTTGAGGACGATAAAACCTTTATACAAATATTGCAGGGCTTTTTAGTCAAGCAAGGGTATGAGGTGGATGCCCGGGATTGTATTAAGGATGCAGTTACTGCCATTAGTAAAACTGAGTATCAACTCATTTTGCTTGATTACAGACTACCGGATGGAATAGGACTGGATCTGATCAAATTACTCCGATCAAAAAACATAAAAACTCCTGTTATCATTATTACCAGTTTTCTGGACATACGAACGGCTGTAAATGCTCTTAAAATGGGTGCATTTGATTATATCACCAAGCCCATCATACCGGATGAATTGCTGATGATCATTAATGAGGCAATAAATAAAAAAGAACAGAAAGTTACCGTTCCACCTACAGTTACCGGACAATTTGTTGAAGGCAACAGCGAAAGATCCACCCAGCTGAATGATTATGTAAAACTGGTGGCTCCTACCGAAGTCTCAGTTATCATACAAGGTGAAAGCGGAACGGGAAAAGAACATATTGCCCGCAATATTCACGCACAAAGTAACCGGTCGAAAGAATCTTTTGTGGCTATCGATTGCGGAACACTTTCATCGGAACTGGCGGCCAGTGAATTGTTTGGTCATTCCAAAGGATCGTTTACCGGTGCTTTGCAGGATAAGAAAGGACAGTTCGAGATGGCAAACAAAGGAACATTTTTTTTGGATGAAGTGGGTAACCTGAGCTACGACGTTCAGGTAAAATTATTGCGCAGTCTGCAGGAAAAAGTGATTCAACCCATTGGTAGCAACCGAACCGTAAAGATAGACGTGCGCATCATAGCCGCCACGAATGAAGATCTACTGCTGAAAGTCAAAAACGGAACTTTCCGTGAAGATTTGTATCACAGGTTAAATGAGTTCAAGATTTTAGTTCCCGCCTTACGTCAACGAAAAGGTGATCTTCCACAATTCATCCAACATTTCATCACCCTATCTAACAAAGAGCTGGGACGAAATGTACAAAAAGTCTCGGATGAAGTGATGGAGATATTTACGCACTACGAATGGCCGGGGAACTTGAGGGAAATGAAAAACAGCATCAAACGGGCTGTATTACTAACAAAAGGAGATACGATAGAGAAACAGGTATTGCCCGAAGAAATGCTATTGGAAAATAGTTCTACCATCCACACTCCTCCGGCTGAATTTGATTTAAAAGCATTGCAGGAAACCAATGAAAGGGAAATGATTATTAAAACCCTACAAGAGGTGAAATACAATAAGTCGAAAGCCGCTCGCCTACTCAATATAGACCGAAAAACACTCTACCTAAAACTGGCAAAGTATAATATCGAAGACTAATCGGTCAATAGATCATGGTTAATCATTAATCACTGATCATTAACCATTAATAATTAATACAGTTTCTATCAGCTTATCTATTTCCACCGTCACCCCTTTCAACTCACGGGTTACTTCTGTCAGATCGCAGGGGCCTTTCAGCGTTTTTTCCAACTGTCGGAGTTTGAATGATAATTCACTATCACCTACCTGTCCTATCCTGCCGGCAAGTTTATGACATAATTCCATCATGGGTTGTTGGTCGGGCTGTTCAACAAGTTGCTGAAGTAAGACCCTATCTTGTCTGGTTTCAGCTACAAACGAAGTCAGACTTTTTTGCAACAGCTCTTCATCCTGCATGCACATAGCACGCAGCGCAGTCAGATCCAGTTTTTTCGCAGTTCCCGAATGAGCATTTAAACAGGCTATAAGATCCTCCTCTTTAAACGGTTTTGTTATCAACCCATCAAAACCCTGCGCCAGAATAGCAATTTGTTCCTCTTGCAAGGCATGTGCAGTGAGTGCTATGATTTTGACATCCTTTTTTATCCGGGTACGCAGCAATTTACAAAGCTCCAGCCCATTTATCCCGGGCATCCGGATATCGGTAAATATAAGGCTTATATCATGATCCCACTCCTGATTAATCAAGTCCTCCGACGACACTTGACAGGTATGTTCAACGCCATATTCATCGAGTATGATGGAGCAAAGCTTCAGGATAAAAGGATCATCGTCTATAATCAGCACTTTGCCCGTGAAGTTTATTTTGTTCTCTTGTTTTTCTTTCTGTTCAGCAGCCTCTACTTTATCGGTTTGTTCGTAGCGCAGCATTACCGTAAATACCGAACCCTGATACAAAGTACTATCAGCCGTAAGAATTCCTCCCTGTTGTTCCACCAGCCCTTTTACGATGTTTAATCCCAATCCGGTACCGGACTTTGCATGCTGTCCGGAAAAGTCCACTTGCTCAAACTCATTGAAAACCCGTTTCAGGTCTTCTTCGGATATGCCAATGCCCGAATCGCTTATCCGGAACGTAAACTCAGTAGTATTTTCTTTCTGCGTTGATTCCACTTCCAGTCGGATACCACCTTCGTTAGAAAACTTAATGGCATTGCCTATCAGATTGTATAATATCTGTTTCAACCGAAACGCATCGCCCAGATAAAGATTCGGGTAATTTACTTCATTCGTATATTCAAGTTTCAGATTTTTTTCAATGGCTTGCAACTTCATGGTTGCAGCAACTTCGGCAAGTAACCTGCTCATATCAAACGGCTTTTTGTCGAAGGTAAATTTGCCGGATACAATACGACTGTAATCCAGCACTTCATTCACGATTTGCAATAAATGTTCCGACGAATAATAAATGGCTTCAACAGCTGCTCTCGACGGTTTATCCTGCTGCATGATTTGTTCCGAAAAACCAATAATCGACTGCAAAGGCGTTCGTATCTCATGACTCATATTGGACAGGAACCGCTGTTTCACCGTGCTCAGATACTCGGCTTCTTCTTTGGCTTCAAGCAGTTGTTTCCGAAAAAGATTACTACGGGCTATATCGGTAAACACCAGATAAACCAACACCGAGGTGATGATAACAAACAGCACCATAATGATAATGATACGCGTCATACTGCTTTGCACATTGGTTACCAACAGCGCATCATTGGCTTTTACTTTTGCTATTTCGGCTGTTTCCATAAAGCGCAATACAGTACGTATGCGGTTAATATAATTATTGGCATCGCGAATAAGACTCAACTCACCATTAGCCAGCGTAACACTTCGCGTCCGATGATACTGGTCGATATTTTTTACCGACTGGGCAATGGCCCGTTTCAGACTGTCCCGCTGTGATAGCACCAGCGTATCAATCCGTATACTGTGTTCTTTTTGTACCACGGGTCGTACATCCGTTTTGTCCGATTTATTTCCACCTCCAAAGAGTCCCAAAAAACGTTTAATCAGTGAAGGACGCGGTTTCGCTTTGGGTAACTGTTCCGGAGAAGCATAAGTCGTAGTGGTTATACCGTTCCGTACGGAGGTAATGATAGTACTATCCATCTTGGCCGCATTGGCAGAAATCAGATCCGACAGATTCTTAAACTTCCCGGTTAGAGCCTGATTACTGAATAAATCGGCATATAGTTTCAGATAATTAGCCACCAGATCATCGTACTGATTGAGCAATAGGTTTATCGAATCAATCTGATGCAGCTGTAACTTACTATCAGCGCAGAGTGTACGTAAAGTGTCCAGCCGCTTTGTCAGCACTTCGGCTTCAGGTAGCAGAACAGGAGTTGTTTTTGTAGGATTCTTCAGTATTTGTTTCCGCTGATATTGTCCTATTTGTGTTACATCATTGGAGAGAGTATTCAGCAAAACTAACTTATCATTGGGTTTTGATACTTCTTCAATGGTAGTAACCACCTGCCCAAAGGCAAGGTGCAAAATAAACCACGACAGTGCAATGGCCACTGCCGCAATAATAGAGATAGCGATAACCTTTCCGCGGATGGACTTTGAATCAAAATCTATTTTTACCATGTACTATTCTTCTGTTTGTTATTCCGACTTATCCTACCTCAAAAATTGATCCAGATCAGACTGCCGAAAGAAAATGATATCAAGCTATCGGTGGATACTGTTTAGTTGTCCTTATTATACAATTAAAGTTAATGAACACCCTTGTTTCGCCTAAAACATTTATATTTGTAAGAAACAAGCAGTAAAGAGAAATTGCTTATCTTTGGTAGTTTGGAACAAATATACATCTAATAATTAATATATCATGTTAAGAAAATTACTTTTATCAGTCTTATTTATCAGCTCTTTAGCACAGGCCCAACAAACGTATAAATCACCATTAACTTCAGCCATTAAAGAAACTGATTTAAAAAGAGATTTATATGCAATGGCAGATGATCATTTCCGTGGTCGTGAGGCAGGAACATTGGATGAACTGAAAGCAGCAGTATGGCTTGCCGACGAAGCAAAAAAAGCCGGTATCCAACCGGCAGGAGATGATGGCACCTTTTTTCAGTTTTTTCATCTGATCCGCCATCGCCCGTCGGACAGAAGTACAGTAGCCATTAATGGAAAAGGATTGGCTTTATGGTCGGATGTACTCATTGCGCAAGCTAATGAAGCAATTGTGGATGCGCCCATTGTGTTTGTCGACAAAGGCCGGGAAGAAGATCTGGCTAGAGTAGACGTTAAGGGTAAGGCTGTGGCTATTATAGCTTCTGACGAGGGTCTGAATCTCAACATGTCACTACCCGAAAGACGCTACCCTGTATTTATACGGGCTAAATTCTATGATAAGCTCATAGCTAAGGGAGCAGCAGCAATCATTTTTATTGCAGATAAACTAGGCGAAGAATCCTGGCCTGCAGTAACTCCCCAAATGACAAGAGGTCTTTATGACATTGCAGGAGGAATTAATGAAAAAATTGCTCCTAAACCCCCGGTTATATGGGTTCATGCAAAACAACTGGATGACCTGAAAAAAGTCGGTAGCAGATTGACAACCCATATTATCACGGAAAGTTTCGACTACCCGTCTGTCAATGTGATTGGGAAAATTGCAGGGACTGATCCACTGTTAAAGAAAGAGTATGTACTCATCAGCGGACATATTGATCATGATGGTATCAGACAAAAATACGGTGAAGATTCTATTTACAATGGTGCTGACGACAATGCGAGTGTCTGTGTTGCCATGCTTGCTATAGCTCGTGCTTATACTATCCAACCTGCCAAGCGTTCCATCTTGTTTGTATTTCATGGTTCGGAAGAGCGTGGTTTGCTGGGTGCAAAGTACCATGCAGCCCACCCTGTGGTAGACAAATCTTCTATTGTTGCTGTGTTGAACGGAGACATGATCGGCCGAAATGATGTTAACGAGGCTACAGTACTGGGAGCTAATGATCCGCACAAGAACTCGGATGATTTGGTAAAGATAACGTTGAGGGCAAATCAGGAAGGTCCAAAGTTCAACCTGAACAAAGACTGGGATAAACCTGAACATGTGGAATATTTTTATTTCCGAAGTGATCATTTGCCTTATGCAAAAGCAAGAATACCTGCTATCTTTTTTACCAGCATGCTTCATAGTCAATATCACACACCAATGGATAAGGCTGAGAATATCAACTACCTGAAATTAAAAAAAATGACCGACTGGATATATCGTACCAGCTGGATTCTGGCAAATGAGAAGGAAAGACCCGCCTTACTTCCAAATTTCAAGTTAGAAAGATAAAAAGAATGCACTTTCATTGATTCAAGTCCGGGCTTTGCTTAGACTTGAATCAAAGTTAGCTTTGTTTCTCCTACCGGATTAGATGGTGATAAAACATTACTGTTCACTAAAGTTATCATCTTCGCTTTCTTCCGTCCAGTTATATTCAATCTCATATGCAACCTTTCGGGCTAATTCCACTCTATGTCGGTCGGCCAGAAAACCTAAAACCATATCCATCCCGGCACTCACTCCCGACGAAGTATAGTATTTACCATCCACAACCCAGCGTGCATGTTTAATCCAGTTTACCTTTCCCCCATTAGTCATAACCCAGTCAAAAGCCCTTTTGTTTGAAGTTGCCTTCCGACCATCCAATAGTCCCGTTCTGGCAAGCAATGCACTGCCTGTACAAATAGTCAACACATAGTTGCTGGAAACCGATATTTCCCGGATAGCATCAATCAGCAGGGCGTTGTTCACTCCGGGCCGTGTTCCGGGTCCACCGGGTATAATAACTATTTCTGAATTATTGTGTTCCGGCTCCAGTTTTTCGGTTGATATGGAAACGCCATGACTATTTCCTATCAATCCTCCCGATAAGGAATAAAATCGAATGCTGTAAAGATCTTTTAGCCGACCCAGAATCTCAACCGGTCCAAACACATCCAGTGTCTCAAAGTTTTCAAAAAGTAAAACGTCTACGTTCATCCTGTCTCTTATTTAAAATCCACATCTTCTACCTTCCACGTTGTGAGTATATCCTGTTCCGAGATGGGCGATCCATCGGGTTTGGTATAACCCTCGAACAACAGTCGGTACTGCTTAGCCAGTTGTGCGTTGTACATCCATTGACCGGGGATAAAATACAGCTTGTTGTCAGCACAATATTTTTCCAGATAGTTGGCCTTGTTATCCTTCTCGGGCATATTGTGGCAAAACACCATTTTACAACCGCCAAGCAGAGAGGACAAACCGGGTGCCTGCAGAAAATCAGGACTGGACGAGATGGGTGTTGCATCTACCACCAGGTCGTACGGTCCTTCGAAATCGGGCAGATGTTCCAGTCCCAGTAGCTTCTTCTTTTCCTGCACACGCTCTGGATTGCGGCCCATCATGCCAACTTTGATGCCCATCTCCAGCAACACATGAAAAGCCACGCCCGACACACCACCGTTTCCGTAAATCACCGCGGTTTTGATGTCGAGTCCCGAAGCTTCAATGCCTTTTATCAGGGCAGTTTTAAGCCCTATGGCATCCGAGTTGTAGCCTACGAGTTTACCATCGTTGTTTACAACAGTATTTACTGCCTGAGTTTTCGTGCCAATGGTTCTACTTCATCCAGAAACGGAATGATGCTAGATTTCAGCCCACCCCTTCCGGTAACCGCTGCGCCACGCGCAATGGGCGACCGCACCAAAGCAGCATATCCTTCGGGGGTAACACTGTCGGCAATGGTAAAATAGACTAGATTTAATCCAAGTGTGCGTATGGCATTGTTGTGTTTCACAATGGAAGATGCGCTGCCGGATGTAGAGAAAATAAATTTGGTCTGAACATTTAGGTTCACACTATAATCGGGTGGTTGTATGTACATAATGAATATATTATTGCTATTGTTTCCTGTTAAGTTCGGTTCATCAATATTGAAACTAAAATGACATCTCATTTTCAATGCCATTTATATTTTGTGGTAGCTAATAGATCAACACTTTTAAACTCACTAAAATCTTTTTGCTTGTTGTTTTCCCACCAATCATAATAGGCCTGAGCGGCTAACTTGTGAGACGCATCATCAAAGACTAACTTCATGTAAACCGAATCTCTATAAGCCAGAATAGGATTTTGAGAAGGAAATCTCCCCACCAGATACTCAGTATTAATTGACACTGCCCTAATCGACTCCACCGTCCATAAAACATACATTCCCAATGTACAATTCGGAGCATACAAAGAAGAAAGGCCATTCTATGGAAAGTTTGTTATGATGTGAGTTTCATTTCGGCATTTAAGTAATGCCGGAATATCACTATAAGTAAAAGCCGGTAAGCTTACAGAATCGTATTGATTTGCTTTCAGTAAACTCACGTACCGTTCAACAGCCAAGTTGCTAACTTCATTGTTCTTATTACAAGCTATCAGGCTAATCAAAACAGCAAAAACCAGTAATGTTTTTATTTTTTCCATGTTCTCTTTGTTTTAATATATCATACCTCCAAAATTACGATTTTCTTAATCATTATTATCCGGTTAAACAAAACTAAATTTCAGGGAGAACGACTATGAAAAACTGCTGTTCTAATTATTCCAGTACTGCAACAACCCGGTGTACATCTTCTGCTCGGGCCTTAAGCACCCAGGTTTTTCCGTGATCGGTAGAGCGGATATTTTTCCAATTGAAAGTGTCTTTCTGTATATCAAAAAACACCCACTTCATATGGAAGCCGATGGGCGTAACGCATGTGATTACAATCTGATTGTCTTCTTTTTCGGCTACGAGCTGTACAGCCTCTCCGGTGCATCCGTAAAAGACATCCCAATTCCGGTGCAGGGGATTGTAAATTCGGATGGTAGTGCCGTATTCTTTTTCAAGCTTGTCTGTTTCCGGATTCTTTTTGGACGTAACAAAGGTGTCTTGTACAGCCCGCCCTTCCAAAATGCGGGAAAAAGTCCAGGTACCGTCGGTAATCGACTCATATTTGTCACCTATATTATCGTGCCATTTAAAGCTCCACTCACCAATAAGTGGTCCGAAATAGTCAAGCTCTTTGGGAATAATATCATGTTTCGTATGTGCAATTAATGCATTGGCAAATCTATTCATCGTTAATTTGTTTTTATGGATTATCTATTTCCTAGCGAGGAACCACAATCTCCTATAATTCTTTCTATAGTTATACTCCTCCTACGGAGAATATGATCGGAAAGCCACTTTTTCCCATTATCTCTCCCCGACCAACAATATCCAATCAAATTTCATTTTCCCGGAGGGAATCAATACCTATAGAAACATCTACAATACAACCATTTATCCTCGTGAGGAAATTTATGGTGATACACATTACTCTCAGTAAATGCTCTGTAATCTTGCCTTCCATACCGGCTCGTGCCAACTACATGAAATTCTATGTATTAGCCGTATATTTTAATCTTAGTCGTTTCTACAGAATTATTAACTCCAACGACACATTCCACTATTTATTCGCATTTATCAGCAGATTGTAAATCGAGCCTTGCTTTTTTCAGCACCAAAGTTAATACTTGTTTTTGATTCAGATTGATTCAGGTGAGATAAGTAATAGGAATTAAATAATGTCCTATTTTTCAGAAAATCGTTAGACGATACGGTTGTAATTTCAAGTCCCCTTCAGGGGATTTAGGGACGGTATTAAAGTCTATTTTCCGCCCCAAGCCCCTAAAGGGGATGTTA
>JAATGT010000046.1 GCA_015654525.1 Bacteroidales bacterium | reverse complement strand
CTCGTTGTGTGAAAAAATTTGCCGGATGCTGTAAAGCGAGCATTGCATAATGATGGGCAGAATCATATCTAGCTAAATCAAATGATAGATCCGCTAAATTATAACATCTGATAGAATAATTCGCATTTCTATAAGGGTAACGCAAACTTTTACGAAGGTAATATTGAGCCGAATCATACTGCTTCATCCAATAATAGTTAGAACCCATTTCTTGATAAACAACGCCACGAATCATAGAATCAGAAATATTCCTTGATACATAGTCGTAATATTTTTGAGCAATACTACACTTCTTAGAAAAACGATAGGCTCTACCAATATCAATAAGCCTGTAATACATTTTTTTTCTATCTTTTATTCTATTAAAATAGTCTAGCGAAAGGTGATACTTTTTCAATGCTTCTTTATAATCTGATTGAAAAGAGCAAATATCCCCCATATCGGCATATATTTTACCTAAAAGATCATATTCCTTAGTATTATTCTGAAGACAATCTAAAGCTCGTATATAAAAAGAAGCCGCATTGTCTAAGCGTTGAGCATTTTTATATATTCGAGCCTTATAAAAATAACAAAAAGAAAGATGAAGTTTATCGTTTTTGTTTGAATAATATTTAGTCGAAAAATCTATTAAAGAATCTGCTGCTAATGGTTTTTCATTATTGTCCAGCGCTCTAAAAAGAAGAAGCCCATACAACGCTCTATTTGAGTTATACTTAAGGTTTTGCTGTTTTATATGTTGCAAGATAAACAAGGCCGAATCCGGTTTAGAGGTCATAATCTGCTCAGCAGTTTTTAATTCAGTTGGAGTCAGCGAACAGCCAACCATGCTTATAGCAAAGACTGAAAGTAATATACTAATCTTAAAACTCATAATTCGAATGTATTGTCAGCAAATAGTTTTTCTCAAAACTAATAAACACAAAAAGTGATCAAATGCAAAAGTATAAAATTTAATTTGCATTTAATCACTTAAAAGAAAGTTTAGGTACTAATAAAAACTTACGGTTTGTAAACAACACGATCATTTATGACTTCCACAACCAAGTTCTGAAAGCAATTCCACAGGCGGGATCTTCTGTAAGATTCAATTTTATATCTCCAAAGTCAACTTTACGTTCATTTCCCATATTACTTTCAGGCAATCTGTCAGTCTGATCAGAAAGCCGATAGGTTTCAATAACAGCCTGTTTTTCATCAATTATTTCTACTGTAGTTTCAGACATTGTTTGATTCAAGTCGCATCCTGCAGTAAGAGCTATTTCCACCCTATTAACCTTCGGGTTCCATTTTTTTTCATTTAACGAACCCTTAACAACCGGACTTATATTAACAAGACCGGTACATACGTTTTTTCCTGAAAATACTTTTTCAGACACTTTTTGATTAAACCGATTAATAATGCTCAAAGCCAGCTTTTGATCAACCTCAAGACCTTCATTCCTCAGCTCATCAATAATATCTGTTATAGTAATGTTTTGATTATCTATAACCTGAGCATTATAAATATTGGAATACTTATAATGCATATTTTTGGTCAATGACACTTTTAATAGATTTTGCATATATAAATAGCATTTAAAAACATTACTTCTTTAATTAAAAATTAGAAGACGAAGTGGATCACTCCACTTCGTCAAAAATTCATTTACAACTGAAATGTTCCAACTAACTCTGTTGAACCATAAGTAACTTGCAAAGTGTAACTTCCACTGTCGAAACCACCTACTTCAATATAAGTTTCTTTAGAATTGGCGGTGTCAATTACTTCCTGATAAACAACATTACCAGTTTCATCCACAATTGTAACTTGGGCAACTCCTACTGATTTATTGAAGAAAACTCCAAGTTCAGCACCATCCAAAGAAGCAGACGCGGAAATTGCAGTAGATACAGACTTACTCAACATATAACTTCCACCTATACTTCCTGAATCTCCCTTTTTTAAAGGTAGATCAACAGCAAATACAACTTGCACTGAAAAAATACAAATTAACGTAATAAAAATACTACAAAGAGAATAACTAATTTTTTTCATAAAACATAAATTATTTGTGTGAACATCGGGTTAAAGGATTCCCAAAGGGTATCTTTTCAAAGTGCTAAGTTATGCATTGCATAGCATCCTCCCAAATTTTACGACAAAATAATTTAGGACATGTACTTTCACAGTCTACTGAAATACAGATACATAAAAGTGGACAGATAGAAATATTTAGGACATTGTTAAATAGGATTCAAAACAAAGGGAAAAAAGCAGGAACAAAAAGGGAGAAAAAACGAAAATCCAGACATAAGCAAACAAGCTGGTTTGGAAGCGGAAGAAAGATATTACTTATAAATACAAATGGTGCAACTAAATTTTACATTAGAAATATAGAAAACCAACTAAGATTGAAGTCATTCCACACAAAGAACAATATTATATAATCCTTATCCATTATATTTAAAGGCTACTTACCCCTTAGACTTGTTCTTTAATGCAATATCTAAATCTCTGGTACTATTCAGATTCATTTTCTGTGCCAGACGTTGTTTCAATTTATACAGACTTGCCGGTTGTGTATCAAGAATCAATGCAATATCCTGAGTTCTAATATCTAACAAAAAAAGGCAGCACCAAATCAATTCTTTGTGAGTAATATCAGGATTTTCATTCTCCAAAAGGCTAACCAGATTATTAAATGTCTTATTCATTAGTTGCTTAAATGCATTCCAGTCATTCAAATGCAAACAGATATTATATAGATCTTTATCCAGTTGTTCACGTTGAGATATTGAAGCTTTTTTGTATAATTCAGCATGCGAAATCCGAGTTTCATTAATTTTTTGAATTAAATTGTCAACAAGTAAACCCTTTTTCTCATTTATTTGAACTTCTAATCGAACTTCCACCTCTTCTAGTTGCTTCTCTTTTCCTTTATTTCACTGGCGTAGACGATATAAAACATATAGACTAATTAAAATAATCAGTGGCAGAAGCCAACCAAGCGCAAGAAGGTATTTTTTTGTTTTATTTGCAGTCTCCGAAGTTTGATGTAAGTCCTCCAATACTGCAATTTTAGTTTGCGACTCTATTTTACGAACTGAATCAGAACAAGCTTGAAAATGCGTCATAAAAGCTGCCATTTGTTTAAAATGGCCTTTCAAATACTCTGTATTAGCTAAAAGTCGGTAACACTCACGCTGAGTGAAAAAATTTGCTGGATATTTGAGAGCTATTGAAGCATATCGATAAGCAGAATCATATTGCTCAATATCAAAATACAAGTCTGCTAGATTAAAACATCTAATAGCATAATTAGTTGTTTTATATGGTAAATGAATACTCTTTCGAAGATAATACAATGCTGAATCATATTGCTTAGCACCGTAATAATTTATTCCGATTTCTTGTAACGCAACTCCATAAAATATAGAATCTATGGGTTGATCAAGAGACTTACGGTAAAACCTTAAAGCCTCCTTGTAATTCTTGACGAACCTATAAGTTCTCCCAATATCAAGAATTCTGTAACTGGCATCAACCCTTTTTCCTGCTCGATTAAAATACTCAACTGACAATTCGTATTTTTTTAACGCTTCACTAAAGTCTTTTTGGAAGGAGCAAATATCTCCCATGTCTGCATAAATTTTACCTAACAAAGCATAATCCTTTTTGTCTTGAATGCAATCCAATGCTTTTAGATACAACACAGTCGCATCATCATAGCGTTGAGCATTTTTATAAATTCTTGCTTTATAAAAATAACAAAGAGCCAGTCGAGACTTACTGTTTGAACTTTGGTAATAATTTAAAGAGTAACTTATTACAGAATCGGGTTGTAACGTGAGTTTATTATTATCCAACGCCTGAAAAAGCAACAGGCCATATAATGCTCTATCAGAACTAGATAGGTACTGCGTAGATTGAATACGTTTTAAAATGCGCAAAGCCGAATCAGGTGAGGTTTCCATGATCCGCTCCGCTGTTTTTATCTCATTAGGCATGAGAGAGCACCCGACCAAAATCAGGAAAAATAGAGGAAAAAGAAATCGGATTTTATAGAACATAATTCAGCATCACAAATGTATTTACCTTACTTGTATTTAAATGCAAAACTACAAATTATTATTCACTTTCAAGTCTGGGAACATACATCAATTCTCAAAAATTCCGTTAAAAGATAAAAGTGTTTGGAAATGACACCAAACCACAAGATCTATTCAAAACAATTCTGGAGAAACCGGTTTTAAGCTACTCCAAGCGTAAAAACACTTACTTTTATATTCTCTGTTCCGATCAATGTACGAATACACGCTTCAACGGTGGAACCAGTCGTAAGGACATCATCAACCAGCAAAATATGCTTACCAATTAAAACTTCTCTATCAGATAATTCAAAAATTCCTTCTGTATTTTCATACCGTTCAAATACAGATTTTTTAGTTTGAGTCACATTCTCATAGATTCTGCATAATGCTGTAGTGTTCTGAGGGACCTTCAATATTTCAGACAATCCCTTTCCAATCCATTCACTCTGATTATAACCCCGAATTTTATATTTTTTAGGGTGAAGCGGAACAGGTATAATAAGATCTACAGATGCAAAATCGAGAGAATCCAACAAATCAGCCCCAGCATACTTACCTAAAACAAATCCTATTTCTTTATTCCCTTTATATTTAAGACTATGTAACAATTTCTGGAAAGGAGATCCCTTCTGAAAAAAGAAAAAGGCTGTTGCACGATAAATAGGGACTTTACCCCAAAAACGCTTCTCAACAGGGTTATCAGTAAGTAAATGATAATTAGTTTTAGGTATGTTATGCAAACAATTTAAACACAAATGTTGTTCAGATTTCAACAAATTCTCGCCACAAACCAAACATAAATTGGGGTAAATCAAATCTAAAAGGTCGATAAATAGATTCTGTTTTTTCATAATCTGCAACATTTAGGCAGTGGATAATCTAAAAAGAGGATGAGATAACATTCCATACTTTTGGTTCGAAAATTAGCAAACCAATAATAACAGAGATAATGGCACAGAGCAGAACTGCACCGGCAGCAATATCTTTTGCCTTACCTGCCAAAGGATGAAGATCGGGAGATGCCAAATCAACCACATTTTCTATAGCAGTATTTATCATTTCTGCTCCAAAGACCAAACCAATGCAGAGCAAACACATAATCCATTCTGTTATGTTTATTTTAAAAGCAAACCCAAAAATCACAACTAATATAGCAATGGCAATGTGTATTTTCATATTAGCTTCTGACGCAAAAACAACTTTTATTCCACGTCCAGCATAGACAAAACTCCGTATTCGTTTTTTCATAAATTTATATTAATGAATTTCTACGCAAATAAAGTAAATAATTTGCAAAAACTAATCTTATTTTGAATAAAAAATCCGCCAAACAACTATGTCAGGCGGATTCCTTTATAATAATAAGAGTTTGGCTATGCCTTCACTCGTTCAACATACGAACCGTTACGGGTATCAACTTTAATTGTTTCGCCTTCGTTAATAAACAATGGAACACGAACGGTGGCACCTGTTTACACAGTAGCTGGTTTAGTAGCATTAGTAGCTGTATCACCTTTCAATCCGGGCTCAGTATAAGTAATTAATAATGCAACTTGTACAGGAAGATCAACAAAAAGAATAGTTTCAGATTGAGCATGAATTACAACTTCACAGATCATTCCTTCTTTTAAGAAGTCAACGCCATTTATAATTTCTTTATTTACAGAAACCTGTTCGTAAGTTTCATTATTCATAAAGTTATAACCCATGTCGTCTTGATAAAGATATTGAAATTCGCGACGTTCAATACGTATTTCCTCAATACGTACTCCTGAGTTAAATGTTTTTTCAAAGGTTCTGCCGGTAATAACATTTTTCATTTTTGTACGCACAAAAGCTGGTCCTTTACCTGGTTTCACATGAAGGAACTCTGTAATAAAGAAATATTGACCATCAATATCAAGGCACATTCCATTTTTAATATCCGCTGTAGTAGCCATAAGATTTTCGTTGTTTTTTATTTAAGGCGCAAAAATACGATTTTTATTCTAAATATCAAAATAAATTGAATTCCAATGATTTATAAAAAAACCTCTACTATTTTAGTAGAGGCTAAATTCGCATTTCTTTAATTTTATTGTTTTTTATTTTTCGTTCCGTTTTTGAACATTATAATAAATCTTCATTTGATTGCCTAATATCTTGGTAAATCCTTTAACGTCATCAGCACTCCATGCACGGTTTACTTCGCCATATTCACCAAAATCTGTCTTCATCAAATCAAAAGGACTTTCTACACCAACCAGAGTATAACTATGAGGGCGAAGTTTCACGATAACGGTTCCTGATACATTCTGTTGTGAACTTTGCAGGAATTGTTCAATATCGCGCATTACAGGTTCAAGATATTGAGCTTCGTGAAGAAACATGCCATACCAGTTTCCCAGTTGATCTTTCCAATATTGTTGCCATTTGGTAAGCGTATGTTTTTCAAGCATTTTATGAGCATTAATTATCAACAAAGGAGCAGCGGCTTCAAATCCGACACGACCTTTAATACCGATTATCGTATCGCCAATGTGCATATCACGACCAATACCATATTTATTAGCAATATCCTCCAGTTGATTAATCAACAAAACTTTATTGTCATTCTTCTGACCATTTACCGCAAAGATTTCTCCATTTTGAAATTCAAGGGTTACGGTTTCCTCGCCTTGCTTTTCAATCTGGCTTGGATATGCTTCTTCCGGTAATGTTTGTTCTGATTTAAGAGTTTCTTTACCTCCTATACTGGTTCCCCACAATCCTTTATTAATGGAATATTCCATTTTTTTAAAATAGGCTTTAAAACCGTGGTCTTTCAAATAGTTGATTTCATATTCGCGGGTTAAAACCATATCACGGGTTGGGGTCAGAATTTTTATTTCAGGAGCCAACACATCAAAAGTAAGGTCAAAACGAACCTGATCATTTCCGGCACCGGTACTACCATGTGCTACATAATCAGCTCCGATTTCTTTAGCATAATTGATAATAGCAATGGCCTGAAAAATGCGTTCTGAGCTAACCGAAATAGGGTAAGTTCCATTGCGAAGTACATTACCAAAAACCATGTACTTGATACTCTTTTCGTAATACTCCTGAGTTACATCCAATGCCACATGACTTGCAGCGCCCAATCTGAATGCTTTATCTTCAATCACATTCAGCTCTTCTGCACTAAAACCACCAGTATTAGCCACTGCAGTGTGTACTTCATAACCTTTTTCTTCGGCTAAATACTTTGCACAAAACGAAGTATCCAATCCTCCACTAAATGCTAAAACAACTTTTTCTTTCATTTTCTTTTTATCTAAAGTCAAAGGCCTACGGTCAATTATTTTACAAAATAATGTAACTTTAATAAACCAATCTGTTTAATTAATCTGTTTATTTATCTGTATCGTCTTTTGTCGGATCGAATAACATTCCCGTGCAAAGACAGTGCTTACGATTAGTCCGTTGAAGAATATCATAATTTACACAGCTTTGGCAACCTTTCCAAAAAGCAGCATCATCTGTAAGTTCCGAAAATGTTACAGGCTTATAGCCCAATTCTGAATTTATTTTCATAACTGCTAAGCCAGTTGTCAATCCAAAAATTTTAGCATCAGGATAACGCTGACGCGAAAGCTCAAAAGCTTTACGCTTAATTCTCTTAGCTAAACCATGCCCACGAAATTTATCCACAACAATCAGTCCGGAATTAGCAACAAATTTTTTATTGCCCCAAGTTTCAATGTAACAAAATCCAGCAAATTCCTCTCCTGCTAAAGCTATAATAGCTTTTCCTTCTTTCATTTTTTGCTCGATGTACTCGGGCGAGCGTTTGGCAATTCCAGTTCCACGAACTTTGGCCGCAACTGCAATAGTGGTCAAAATAGTATCAACATATCCTAAAAAACGCTCATCAGCAATTTGTACCGTTATCTCTTCAACGGCAATCTCTTTGTCCATATTCAATTTTGAATGAGTTCTGTTTAACTTCACAAAGTGTAAACTTCGTAAAGTTTTCCACTTCATTTCCTATTTATTCCTTTTCTGAAAAGGTAATATTCATCATTTCGAGAATTTCATCACGGCTTACACCTTCACGAGGAATCACTAAAATAGTATCGTCACCAGCTATTGTTCCCAATACATGATCGGTAGCTTTGTTATCAATATCCCAGGCAATAGCGCTGGCATATCCCGGTTTTGTTTTTACCACACCTAATTGTCCTGAAAACTCCATACTTAATACAGCTCCATGAGAAATTAATGTGTTTACAGTACCTGTAGTTGGAAGAGGTTTATTGTACGAAGGTAAAATGTACTTATAAGCTCCATTTGACAAAGGTGTTTTGGCAACTTTCAGTAATTTCAAATCACGTGATAATGTTGCCTGCGTGACTTCGCACTGTCGTTCACTTAGAATCTTTAGCAACTCTTCCTGACTACCAACCAAAGTAGACCGAAGAATTTCCGAAATAATCTGTAAACGGTTTCGTTTGTTCTTCATAAATGCATAATTATTTAGATATGCCACAAAAGTACAAACTATTTTGCATACATCGTCACATTTAATCATAAATATTCTGATTTAACTGAATAATATGATTAAATATGGGTATTCTGCATATTTATGAGAATACAAGAAGAGTATATATATTCTTTATGGCATGTTTTTATGCAGAAAGTCTGCGAAACGAACAAAATAAATTATCTCAAAGAGGTCGATCTGTACAGATTCAGACAAGTATAAAGATAGAACCAAAACGTAGGAGAGAATCGATTTCGCACATAGAATAATTAATTGAGATCCGTTATTCATTATTTCTATCTTATGCTGTATCTTTGCAGGTCATAAAAAAACAAACAAAATCAATGACTAAATGCAGGAATTCAACTGCAAATCAAGTTTCAATACACAAAAACATGTCCAAACAAGGAAATATCATAATAAAAGGAGCCCGGGTTCACAACCTGAAAAATATTGATGTCGAAATTCCACGAAATAAATTAGTGGTAATAACAGGGCTTTCCGGTTCTGGAAAATCATCGTTGGCATTTGATACTCTTTATGCCGAAGGTCAACGCCGTTATGTAGAAAGTTTATCTGCTTATGCGCGCCAGTTCTTAGGACGAATGAGTAAGCCCGAGGTAGATTATATTAAAGGTATTCCACCGGCAATTGCTATAGAACAAAAAGTAAATTCGCGTAATCCGCGCTCGACAGTTGGGACCTCTACTGAAATTTACGAATATATAAAACTATTATACGCTCGTATCGGTAGAACCTATTCACCCATCTCGGGAGATGAGGTTCGGAAACATGAAGCTCAGGATGTGATAAATGCGGCCATGGAGTTGGCAGACGAAACAAAATTGATGGTATTAACCTCAATCGTTCCAAGTGGTGACCGGACTCTGAATGAGCAACTACAAAGTTTGCTTCTGCAAGGATTCAGCAGAGTGGACGTCAATGGAGAAACACTTTCGATTTCCGATTTACTTAAAAGCAGTGCTCCCGAAAACGACAATGAAGTCTACTTACTTATTGACAGACTAGTTGTG
>JAATGT010000292.1 GCA_015654525.1 Bacteroidales bacterium | reverse complement strand
TGAAATCTGATACATCCTTTTATCTGCTTAAATCGTGGTTCAGACAGTAACAGGTGGAAAATTGTCTGAACCTTGATGAAGCAGATGAATCAGAAAAAAACAGATACTCTGAAATCTGATACATCCCTTTATCTGATATAATCGTGGTTCAGACAATGACAGGTGGAAAATTGTCTGAACCTTGATGAAGCAGATAAATCAGAAAAAGACAGATACTCTGAAATCTGATACATCCTTTTATCTGATATAATCGTGGTTCAGACAATGGTGTGGGGTAAATGTTTTAATATTGGTATTGTTTTGCATAGTTGCAGAAGAGACTAAAATAGTGTGCGTGGGGAGAGGTCGTGATAGTTGTCTGAACTTGGATTCAGCAGATGAATCAGATTAAAGACAGATACTCTGAAATCTGATGCATCCTTTTATCAGATATAATCGTGGTTCAGACAATGGTTTAGGTGTAAGTGTTTTAATATTGGTATTGTTTGGCCTACATGAAGGTTTATTTATGGTTGAATTGAAAAAAATACAAATCATACAAGCTCAAGATATTGATTCAGAATTATTGACTGATATTTCATTTGCAGCAAAGAAACACTGGAAGTATCCTGACAATTATTATGATTTATGGAGAGATGAATTGACTATAACGAAGGAGTATATAAATAGGAATATTGTTTTCAAGGCTTTATATCAGGATGCTGTTATTGGCTTTTATTCAATAATTGAGAACGATTCAGATTTTTATGCAGGTGAAACATTTGTAAAAAAAGGATTTTTGTTAGAGCATCTGTTTATTAAACCAGAATTTCATAAACAAGGAATTGGTATGTTGTTGATTAATCACGCAAAACAAGTTTCAAAAGATATGGGAATATCTGATTTATTGATTTTTGTAGACCCATATGCAAAAGGGTTTTATGATAAAGTGGGTGCCGATTATTTATATGATTCAAAGTCGTCGATACCAGGGAGAATAATACCTGTTTATAGTTTTGCAATTCAAAAATGAATTGCCTTTCTCCTTACTGGTTTGGAAACTAGGGATAGGCAGTGTATTAATGGAAACAATTGGAAGAATCAAAATACAACGAGTATGAAATTACAAAAGAAACTTTTAGTTCTTATTCTTTTATTCTACTGCTTCCAACTTGAAGCGACAAACAATACAAAGAATGATTCTATTGCAAGACAATTGTTTGTGAAATCAGAACGAAAAGCTCTTGAATTCCGAAAGAGTAAAATGAATTTGAGGTTTGTTGATCCAATTGAGATGAACGAAGTTTTTTATAAAATTGTCGTGAAAGAATCGCCAGCTTTGTATTCTAATACTTCTAAATATAAAAATGGACTTTTAAATATACTGAAAGACAAAAAAATAAAAAGAGACTATGAAACTAACCAAGATATTTTTCGAATACTAGTCAATCTGTGTGTTGAAGATTATGTGGATGTAGTAGATAGTGTTTATTCATTTTACAAACAGAAGCAGGTGAGTTTCTCAGATTTTTACAATGCGGTCATTCCAGATTTTAATATGTCTAATCAATTTGTAAGAAGCTACAAGAATGAGAAGTTACAAATTTTGTTGACACAAATATTACAAGATATAAAAACAGGAAAACTTTTAGTTGTTACACCTCCCTATGGCTTTCAAGAGGAAATAGAAAACTTATTATCCGGTAAACTCTGGGAAAATGAACTAAAAAAGGACGAGAAAATACAGCCACCACTCTTGAAAAGCTGTAATGGTGCTAACTAAGAAACAAAAACAATAAATTTATACTGTTAATTCTGCTTGATGTGTCTATTATTTAATATGGTTGGCGAAAAGATAAGATAGTTTTTATTTTAAAAAAAACAATTATGATAACCAATTGGGATAGCGTAGCATGGATATTCAATGATATTGGTATCTGCTGTGTGATTTATATTCAGGAAGCTACTTTGGATGACTTGGAAAAAGTAATAACATTTCTAAATGAAAATGATAGTTTAGTATTTGATGTATACAATTATGAGGATCTCGATCCTTATAAAACAACCAATCAAATCGACCGGGAATTTATATTTCACTCGTTCAGTAATCATTCAGAAACAGATGATTATGCGGAAATTCATTTTAATTTGAATGGGTTAGAAATCCACTGCTTTTTTGAATTAAAAGATCAGATTGAGTTGAGTTTTGAATCGAATTCAGTTAAGTCGATAGACGATTATAAGAAAGTGGAAGAATTAATGATAAAACTTAGCACGTTGTTAAATAAAATGGTTACTCTGGCATATGAAGGAGAAGCTGTATTTCCATTAATTAAAGTGGATGTAACAAGAGGAATAATTGAAGTGGTAGATGAAAAAAAATATCTAAACAGATTCTATACGTTAAAATATCAGCTTCTATCTCTTTATTCGAAGTTTTTGGACATATTTTTCCCTAAAAAAAATAGAATTATGTGGGATAAAATTCATGAAGATGACTATCTACCAAAGAAAATAAAAGATAATGTATGGTAAGTAGGATGTGTTATAAAATAATAGACTAGTGGCTGTATCAAAAGCATGCAAACAATTGTCTGAATTTGGATTCAGCAGATGAATCAGATTAAAAACAGATACTCTGAAATCTGATACATCCTTTTATCTGATATAATCGTGGTTCAGACATTGGTGTTGAATGTTCTGTCAGGCATTATGCAAAATAAAACAACAATGTACGGAGGAAATAAATTGTTTTGCCAAATAAAATGAAAATAGAATACACATATTATAAATTAATAATCAGACAATAAAAACAATGAAATTATTTAAAACCTTAATTATCTTCTGTATTTTTCAATTTGCTTTAAACATAAATGCTCAAGATTATTTGCCTAAAGCTAAAACACCATTAGATGCTACCTCAATTGGTATTGGTATGGGTCAGGATTTTGGTGGTATTGGTCTTGGCGTGTTGCATTATGGTAATAATAAAAATGTGGGTGTTTTTGGAGGAGTTGGATATACTCCAGCAGGTATCGGACTTAACGGCGGCTTGAAACTTAGACTTGTAGCATCCCGAGATTTCGTTAAACTCAATCCTTTTATTTTGGGAATGTATGGTTATACTTCGGCTGTATATGTAACTAATGATACACAGTATAATAAGATATTTTATGGAGCTACAGTAGGAGGTGGACTTGATTTCAAAGTAAGAAAAACCAGTCGTGGATTTTGGACATTTGCAATACTATTACCAATAGACAACTCGAAAGCGAATAATTATATGCAAGACTTAACGGATTATAGACAAATTAAATTTTCTACGGAACAATCTTCTCTTACATATTCTATTGGGTATAGGCACATACTCAACTAAGTTTGTTCTCCCCCTCGTTTGCAAACGAGGAAGAGAAATAAGGAGTTATAAAACAATTGACTATTAAGTCCTTGTTGCAAACGGGGGAAGAAATAAAGAAAAAGTATAATCAGGATTCTTAAACAGCAAAGGTGAAGAGCTATGACAGTGTAGGTGAATAGTGCAAGTTGCACTTCGTTAAACTTGAAAGAATTATATTGAAGTAGTTTAAAGATTTGGATAGAAGAGAAGAAGTAAGAGTATTATATAAGATCTAAATTAACGTTATAGAATCAATTCATTAATAGAATCAACAATTAAAATCAGAAGTAAAAATGGCAGCAAAAGAAACAACTTATTCTGTAAAGGTATTAACCGGTAGTGTGAAAAATGCAGGAACCGATGCAGAAATCTACATTCAGCTATGTGGAGAAAAAGGAACGAGTAAGGACCTACAGCTAAATACAAAAGGAAATGACTTTGAAAAAGGGAGTTTAGATGAATTTAGTGTGAAAACAAATAATGTTGGGTGGATAAATAAAATCAGACTTTCTCTCAACGACGATAATGGAAAATCGAATCCGGGTTGGTTTGTTAGTTATGTTGAAGTGACAGATAACGATCATCAGGTTGTATGGCATATTGACATTAATCAATGGTTGGGTACAGATGATAAGAATCCTTATTTGGAAGCAATAGTTCCTGTAGCCTCTGCTCAGTTGGAAGTTGGTAGTATGTCAAATAAATTGTTAGGATATATAGATTTATCATATACAAATAAGGGATGTGATGATACTGAAGCTGTAAATTCATTTCAGGTTTCCTACAAAAGAGGTTCTTCAGTAGATTTGAGCAAAAGTACAACAGCAGATGCCAGTGTAAAATTAGGCTATGATTTTTTTGGGGTAAATGCAGAATTTAGTGCCTCAATAAGTCACACAACTTCAACACAATTACATACAGAGGAAGAAGAAACTTATTCGTTAAATATTGATTTTAAATATCCTGTAAAGGCGCAACATTCAATTACACCGATTTTTTTGTTTAGTCAATATTATTTAAGCGGATCTGGAGTAGTCAATAATGTAAAAATAGACTGTCTCCAAAAGTTTTTAATAACCTATCAAACTGTTGTTTTTGACGGTTTGTTAACTCCAAAAGAAATTGAGGAAAAATTGAAAGAGTTATTTCCTCAATTTGTAAATCAACATGATAATTTAAAGCAATATCAATGTTGGTAAGTTTTCTCCCCTTCGTTTGAAACGAAGGGGGTAGCTGTTTTTTCAATTATAATGATAAACCGCGACGATGAGTAGTTTGAAATAAATTTGATTGTTATAAAACAATTGACCATTAACCCCTCATTTGGAAACAAGGGGGAGATTAGGAATTGGAAGTAGTTAAGACATATCTTTTTTAATATAAACCAATTCATAGCACGTACTTAGAGTAAAATAAATCGGTTTATATGTCCGCTCTGTGCTTAGTTACAAAAGGGGAGAAATGATATAAAACTAAATTAACATAGAAAAATAGAAATAATACAGAAATGAAAACAGTGCTTATCTATACCACTATACACGGTACTACCGAAAAGGTAGCACACTATATAGCCGAACATCTGGCCGATGTTACGATACTGAAACTTGGCAATAGTTCGGATATTCCGATCGGTTCATTTGACCGGGTTATTCTGGGAGGATCTATTCATATGGGAAGTGTACAATCGTCGCTAAAGAAATTTTGTACAAAACACCGGCGTGAATTGCTTTCTAAACAAGTTGCGTTATTTGTATGTGGTATGGAAGAAGAACCTGCCAAACAGGAAGAGGAGCTACAGTTGGCTTTTCCGGAAGAGATCAGTAAGCATGCCCGGGCTAAAGCTTTTGTGGGTGGTGAATTCCTTTTTGAAAAAATGAATTTCATTCAACGAATGATGATCAAAAAGATTACTCATACTGATGTATCCCGGTCTGAAATAAAATACGATGTGCTCAATGGTTTTATCTCAGAAATAGAATCGAATTGATATTTCTCTTCCCCTCGTTTGCAACGAGGGGATAACTGTTTTTTCGTTTATAAACGATGAACGGTGACGGGGATAGTTTGAAATAAATTTAATTGTTATAAAACAATTGACCATTAATCTCTCGTTGTAAATGAGGGGGGAAGTGTAGGATGGGAGTGTGACAAAGCAGAACAGAACCAGAAGTAATACGAAAAAGCATCAACTATGATTTTAGGTACCGACCGACAAACATTATCGGATTTAAATATATTTCCTCAGAAAAGAGGAAACCTGTCTGTTTTCGACTATTATAACCGTACTCAAACCATAGGTGGAAAAGATCTACTCTACAAGATGATGGATAATCCATTGAATGATTTGGATGCTATTAATCACCGGATCTGTATCATAAAGTTTTTGTATGATAATGATTTGGATTGTAAGCTTGATAAAAAGGACCTGGATGCTGTAGAATACTATCTAAAACTGAATAAAGATATTCTGAAGAATAATGTTCTGGATTCTTTGTATGCATATCTCGCTAATTTTATAACGCCGGACAATGAATATTATCTTATTGTCAGAGGTCTTAAATGTTTGCGCAAACATCTTTATAACCTGATTGCATTTTTTGAATTTCTGGATGTGGAGACACTTCCTGATTTTTTGGCAGAGTTTAAAATAGAGGTGGAATCAATAAAAGATCATCCGGATTTCCACTCCTTTATGGATAAAAAAAAGAGTAAGTTAAACTTTATACAAATAAACAGGTTTGATAATTTAATCCGAAAAAAGAAGAAAAAAACCATTTTAAGCATACTGGAAAAAACGTATTTATTTGACGTCTATATCTCCATGGCTACTGTTGCCCGCGAAAAAGGATTAGGATTTCCCGATTTTGTAAACGACATAAGTGCGGGAATAAAAATAGAAGGCTTTTTTCATCCATTGATTGAGAATCCGGTGAAAAATGATATTTATCTGGCTGATAACAAAAAACTTTGTTTTGTATCGGGTGCTAATATGGCGGGTAAATCTACTGCCTTAAAATCTATAGGATTATGTGTTTATCTGGCACATGTCGGCTTTCCGGTTCCGGCCGGAAACATGAAAATACCTTTGTTTAATGGTTTGTATACTACCATTAATCTTCCTGATAGTATTAATCAAGGCTATAGTCATTATTATAGCGAAGTAAAAAGAATAAAAGATATTACCCTGCTTATTCAGGAGAAAAAAAGAGTGTTTGTAATATTTGATGAATTGTTTCGGGGTACGAATGTGAAAGATGCATTTGATGCCACGCTGATGATTACCCGGGGATTTGCAAGATTGACGAATTCTGTTTTTTTTATTTCAACGCACATTGTTGAGGTGGGAAAAGAACTTGAAAAATCGGATGGAATATGTTTCAAGTGTTTTCAGTCGGATTCACAAGGTGAACATCTAATCTATAATTACAAATTGAAGGATGGCATCTGTTCCGAAAGATTGGGATTGACAATTTTGAAAAATGAACGGATTCTGGAACTTATAGATGAAATCTTAGAAAATGACTAAATTTCTATTTAATTAAAAACGATAAAATCATGAAAAGGTTAACATTTGTATTATTTTTTTGTTTCGGGTTTCTGGCTTGCACTTATTCACAAACAAAGCAGGAATCTATCAGAGAGTTGTTTCAATTAATGAAGCAGGATTCTACTGTAATGAAAACGTTTGATTCATTAGCACCTATGCTTGCACAAAAAGGAAATCAACCTATGGATTCGGTGACTAAAGCAAAGGCAGAGGGATCGATGATGATGGTAAAGGGAATGGTGAAAGTAATTATTAGCATGGTGACTGAAGACAAAATAAAATTGTATGACCGCTATTATACTCAGGATGAAATTAATCAACTGATAGCTTTTTATAAATCGCCTATAGGACGAAAATATGTTGACACTACACCCGAAATTACGAAAGGCATTGTGATGAAAGTGCTGAAAGACTATCTACCCGATATGCAGAAGAAGATGAACCCTAAACCGGAAGGACAAAAAGACGGCGATAAAAAATAATTGAATAAAAACAGAACGCATAAGTTCACCTTCAGAATTATGACAGGCAAAACATTACGATTAGTTGATTTTTTAATAGACTCCGGTATATTCTTTATATTGTTGATTCTTTTTGTCTTTGCTTTTAAAGACATTATTGCAATGGAAAATATAAAATGGATTTCCGGAGTGCTGTATTTCTTGTACTATTTTCTATTTGAGTATTTCAATGGACAGACTATTGCTAAGATGATTACAAAATCAAAAGTTGTATCATCAACCGATCAGTATAATTACTATTTCATTCGGATTTTTATACGGTCGTTAACCCGACTTATTCCGCTGGATATAATTTCATACTTATTCGTAAGCAGAGGATTGCACGACTGGATTTCGAAAACCTCGGTAATAAAAGTTACCGACGATTCGAACCGGAATATTATTTTCGACATTTAAGTAAAGCGTCGTTTCCACTGATACAAAAAATATTGAGACCGGAAACAATTATAAAACGGGGCGATACCGAAAAGCCAAACGAGTAGGATCATAAATAACCAAAAGTAATAATGAAAAAAACAGTTTTAAAAGTTACAGCAATTGTATTAATTGCAGCTTCTTTAAGTTCATGCGCTACACTGTTTTGTGGCCCGGTAGGTGAATGTCAAAGAACAAAACCTGCAGAAGGTCAACCTGCAAGACAAGTACGGGCAGGTGCATTAATCTTAGACATTGTATTGTTTTGGCCAAGCGTAATTGTGGATTTCGCTACAAATGCTATTTACAGACCTTGCGAAAAGAAGTAAAAGCTGATATTGCAGATTGCTATTATTTATAGCAATCTGTAATGTTTTCGTTTACAACAATAAAACAGTTCTAGAAAACACTAAGATATGTTTTATTTTATTGTTATAAAAATGATTGACCATTAACTCCGAATTATAAACAAAGAGAGTAAAAAATAGAATCACAAATTTAAAAACAAACCAAATCAAATGAAACGTACCATTCTTTTAATCTCAATTTTTGTTGCCATTAATTGTGTGTGTAATGCACAGGTTGATACGCTAAGAAAAACATCGGATTCGTTGACTGTTAAAGCAATTAAAGTAAATACGATTGACTCACTAACAGCTGTAGCTCCGTCTGATAGTTTGCATTATGCTTTACTTTATGTTTATAGACCCGGAAAATTTGTTGGTTCGCTTATAGGTTATAATATTAGAATGATTAATCCGGTTTTTAAGGATAGTTTAATAGGTCGGGCAACCAATGATTCAAAGTTTGTAGTTAAGCTTTATCAGGAAGGAAAAATACAGGTGTTTGCTCATACAGAGACTAAAAGAACTGTAGATTTGGATGTTAAGTTTGGCGAGAAATATTATTTGAAGTGTGAGATTGTAGTGGGTGTTTTTGTTGGTAGACCACGGCTTAGTTTAATATCTCCTGAACAGGGAAAACTTGATTATGACAATATCGGCAAAAAATAAAAAATAGTTTTTTTCTCCTCCTCGTTTGCAACGAGGAAGAGAGTGAGAATTATAAGTTCATCATTTGATTTTTATTTAATTGATTGCAAACCAAAAGAAGACCGAAAAATGAATCCGAAGCATTTATATAGTATAAAGGTATTTAGTCCGACATTGATTCGATGCATTCTTTTAGGCTGTATTGCATTGGTATTTTTCAGTTGTAGCAGTACGCGGCGTATTGAAAAGAAACAGACGAAAGTGGTATATGAATCTTTAGGAATGTCGATAGACCGAAAAGATAATCTGGCTCTTTACGAAGAAGCAGCTTCGTGGTTGCACGTTCCACATGTCGACGGAGGTACATCAAAGAAAGGAACAGACTGTTCTTTTCTGGTATATACCATTTATAAAACCGTTTATGGTAAAATAATCGAACGAAATTCGGCAGCTATGCTGAATAAAAACTGCGAACGAATAGACCGGAATAAGCTTAAGGAAGGTGATCTGGTCTTCTTTAATACGAGTGCTAAATCAAAGCAATATGTAAATCATGTAGGCATTTACCTGAAAGATAATAAATTCCTACATTCGTCCACTTCGCGGGGCGTTATGGTGAGTGATTTGGATGAGAAATATTACCTGAAGGTATGGATTTGCGGAGGACGGGTGAAATAGGTGAATGGAATAATAGGAGAAGTACCGTACAATATAAAGATATATCCGGCCGGAGAGAAGAAAAAGGAAATATGGAAATGATATAAATCTTTAAATAGTTATTATTATGAAAAAACTAATTTCAACAGTAGCATCATTGGTGTTATGCATGTGTATGTATGCACAATCATCAGTTCTAACGATTAAGCCGTCTCAAATTGAAGCAGGCAAAGATGTTCGATTTACCTATACCGGAAAACTTGCAAAAGCGGGGACTTTGATTAAGATTAAGATGTTTGATGCAAAATCCTTTACGCTTAAACCCATTCAAACAAAATTAAAAGAGGGCAGGATCGAAGGCAGTTTTTATGTGCCTGACTCCATCGTTTATGTATCTTTCTTCATTACCAATGGTTATGAAACGGATCGTAAGGACAGTGATAATTTAGGATACGATTTTAATGTGTACCGGGGAGGTAAACCGGTAAAAGGAACGTTTGTGAAGCAGAGTTATATTATAGGTGGAATGGGATTTGGTGATAAGGCAATTGATTTGTTGGAAAAGGAATATACACTTTATCCGAAACAACGTGTAAAATCGTATGATGTCTATTTAATTGCTTTGTCAAGATCAAAAAACAGAAAAGAGGAAGGCAAAGCTTTAGCCCAAAAACTGTTTGATGAAACCTTGCTGTCAGGTTCCGATGATCATCTTTTATATGATTATATTTATTACATAAGCGAAGGCGATCGTCAGAAACGTGATTCGCTGGAAAAAGAAGCGATCAGAAAATTTCCCAAAGGAGCAATAAGTTTCAATAAAAAGCTATATGAATTGTACTCTGTCAATGACCCGGATAAGATCTTTTTGTCGCTGGACACTTTGTGTAATGAGTATCCTGAAAAATGCAAAGAAGGAAAATCTTCGTTAGATCAACTTCTATTAAAAGCCTATCGCATGAAAAAAGATTATGCCGGTTTTGATAAATCCATGTCAACTCTCAAAGATAAAGGCTTTAAGGCATATGAATATAATGAAACAGCCTGGGAAATGGCCACGGCTAATACCCAACTAACAATGGCCAAAGCCTATTCTGAAAAATCTCTGGAAACAATGGATTCGTTGAGAAAAGATGAAAAACCAGATTACGCTTCTTTAAAAGAATGGGAAGATCGTCTGGATGCTACCAAAGGAAATTATTACGATACCTATGCTTATATTCTGAATAAGCTCGGTTCTAAAAAAGAGGCAGCTGAAAAAGAACAACTGGCAGTTGAACTGACGAAATCAAATAATGTGTATATGAATGAAATGTTGGTGAAAATGTTGGTGGCCGATAATCAAATGAAAGAAGCTCTAAGCTGGGGCGAAAAATTTTTGAGTTCAGACAAGAACAACGCTAAGATTGATTCGCTTTATGATGTAGCTTATATAAGCTTAAACGGTTCTGCCGGATTGGCTGCTGCCAAAGCTAAAATGATTGATAAAATGAAACCTGCACCGGATTTTAGTTTAAAAACTCTGGATGGTAAAACGGTTACACTCTCCTCCCTGAAAGGTAAAATCGTAATACTTGACTTATGGGCTACCTGGTGTGGACCTTGTCTGGCATCATTCCCTGCTATGCAAAAAGCAGTTGATGCACTGAAAGAGAATAAAGATGTTTGTTTTTACTTCATCAATACTTTTGAACGTACAACACCGGAGGATCGCTTGAAAGACATAAAAAAAACAATAGAAATCAAAAAGGTGAACTTTGATATTTTGCTGGACGAACCAACTGGTCTTGATTATTTGGTTGCAAAACAGTTTAATGTCAATAGCATCCCCACTAAGATTATTATTGATAAAAATGGAAAAATCCGTTCGACACTGGTTGGCTTTAGTGGTAATGATGTAGAATTGGTCAATGAGTTGAAAACAATAGTCGAAAAGCTGAAGTAAAGTTATTTACGTTGCTGTTTATCTTAAAAATATTCAGATATTTTAGATAAGTAAGCAATAATATTTAATGTTCTGTTTTAAGAAAGTAAAATATAGATAAATAGTTTTGTAATTCGTAACTATTCAGATAATTAATCCCCCAAAAAGGAGTAAATGTTGAAAAAATAGTATTTAAAAAACAATATAGTAGTTAGTACATGATTCGTAGGTGTTACTGTAAACCTTATCAGTTGGATCGGTTGTGTAACCTGATTTTTGTACTACTTCGGCACTCCAGTATCCGGCTGGTATATCGTAAGTAACTTTTGATTTGGCAATCATTACCTGCTGAAACTGATCATTGATATATAAATCGTAAGGATTATCCGTACCGTTTGTAAATTCCATAGAGAAGGTTTGGTCTTGTTCACAATTTGGGACTGTCGCATCTTTTTTAGCACAACCAATAGCAAGAAAAACAACAAATAGACTAATTAAAAGCTTTTTCATGGTCTTGTATTTTTTTATGCAAAGTACATTCAATTTTGGAATGAATGACTTACATAATTGGAGGAATAAGTTACATGATTCACATGTTTCAAACAATACGGGTCACAGCTATATATTATTAAAATAATAACTACTAAGTGAATTTAAAGAATCTGGTTTAAAATATTAATATATAGTCTTTTATCGGATAGAATTTTGTTTAGATAAAATGAATATAAAAGATTTGAAGAATAATATAAATAGCAACCGGATGAGGCTATTACTCTGATATTATCAGCATATAGATATTTTTATGGCACTTGTTTTGATATGATAGTAGTTACAAGTTAGATGGCTGCTAATTGATGTTTTCAGATTGACAGTTCGTTAAATATTATTGTAAACTAAATTGAATATGAAAAAGAAAAGTTTATTTTTAGCGCTTACATTAGTCTCATTTATTGGCATAAGTGCACAAAACAATGATTCTATTGCTCCGCAGGGTGGTTTTGTATTTCCATTCGGTACAAAAGTGATTATTCGGTTAGAACCTATTGATTCGGTAAACTTCAACTATTCGGTAGTAAAGTCGGAGAAAATAGCAGAAATGATTGATAACTATGATAACGATCATTATTTTTTGGAAAAATTGGACGATAACTGCATAGAGTTTTTATTTTGCGGAGGAACACACGGTGATAGTCGCGAAGAAAAACAAGCAAACTATCAGACTTTATTAATTCTGAAAAACGGTACAAAATACAAACTCAGTTATAAAGCCGATATTCAGCTTCCTCATGCCGAAAAATTTGAATCTACTTCGGTGGTTGACCTATTCAGCAGAGTAAAAAGTAAAGAAATATGGCCTTATAAGGTGGAGCTGATAGCACTGCATGATTTTAGGAAGAAGTGAGAGGAAATGAAATTAGGTATATTCATATTTAATAATTTTATTGTGAGAATTTGTAACCGAAAGTTTGTTGATACGTCTAATTAGAATAAATTATTGGCACAAATTTAAAATGAAGCCGGATGAGAAATATAAGTAATCATTAATGATCTTTTTTTAATGACCAATATAATATTCAGATAAATAGTCTTGTAACAGCTTAAAAAGCTACTATCTGTTTATATTTAAGGACAACCTTCGGATTATTTTGAAACAAAAAACGAGTTTTTCAACAAAGAAATATATAAATAATTAACACAATAAAATTATGGGACTATTTGATGCATTTAAAAGAAAAAGTTTATCAGAACAAAATCATGCGTCTGAAATCAATAATGAAGAACCTAATCAGTCTGAAATAAAAGATTCAGACCTTATAAACAGTGCCGGTAATGCTAATACTGACAGTGCTTTATCGGTACCTATGCCATTGGATGAAATATATAAGTATTTGCATACGGACTTTGAAACCCGTGGATACGAAGATGCATTGAGTAACCCGGATATTTCATACCGGGATATGAACAAGAAACTGATTGTAAGTAATCTGAAGGTTTTGTTCAAACAGCTGAAGCAACTGTATATTGATAGCCTGAGCAGAACCGAATTTCATATCAAATCGCGTTCGCAAGCCGGTTTGATCGATATTGTTGAACTTTTGAAAAACAGAAAGGATACTTACGAAAGCCATTTAAAAGAAATAAATAAGATGGAAGAGGACCTTGAAAAAGGGGAAGACTATATGATCGGTATGCTACTGTCGTACGAACGAGGGTTTTTGAGAGGACTTGCTGCATTATCACTGGAAACCTTTAATATAAAGAGATAAGCTATGAACAACTGGATAAAATTTAAGTGTTTCCTTGTTGGTTGGAATCCCAATATATTAGCAAGTTGTAGTGAGGCTAGTTACAAAACGCTGAAAAAGTATGCCTCTTCTATTTTGATTTTGATGTTTATATGGGGTGCAACGGGTTACTGTTTCGCCGAACGCTATATTTCTATTAAAACATGGTGGGGATGTGCGCTATTTTCGCTGGTTTTCATACTTATTGTGATTCAGATTGAACGACAGGTAATCTTAACGGTGGGACGAAACAGAGGTATTGTCATCTTCAGGTTTATACTTGCTGTTTTGATGGCTTTAATCGGATCGTCTATTTTGGATCAGATAATATTCAAAAATGACGTGGAGAAAGTATTGGTTGAATTAAGAACTGATCAGGCTAATATCATTGCGCAGAAAAGACAAAAAACTATTCAGGTAGAAATAAATACTCTTTCCTCAACGATTGATTCGCTCGAGAATATCAATAGAAAGCTGAATGAAGAAGTGGCTAAACAACCTACTATTGCTGTAACAAATGTAACCCGGGAAGTGGTTCCTGTAACATTAGCTAATGGAACAAAAAGTACAGAGACAAAAAGTACAACTTCTACTCAGCACATTGCTAATACCCGCATTGATCAGATTCGATCTAATGCATCTACAATTCAGTTTTGTAGGGCAAGATTGGAAAAATTGAATAACCTGAAAATTAATATTGAAGATATTGTTCGGAAAGAACTGGAGGCAAATGCAGGTTTTCTGGAAGAGCTGAAAGCCATGATTAAAATCATAAAGAGTGATTTTGTGGCTGCAGCCTTTTATTTCTTGTTATTTGCCTTTATTATTTCATTGGAACTACTGGTGGTAATGAGTAAAATAGGAGATAATAAATGCGATTACGACTTGATTGTTGAATATCAAGTAGGAGTGAAGAAGGCGGCTCTTGACGATATGATTAAGAAGTAATGCCGGACAACGTATGAATTAAAATAGAATAAAATTTCTATTTCAGTTTAATTAAATGATCAATAATAATGAATGATCTGTTTATGACTAATATTCAGATCAACATCTTGTAACTCGTAACTATTTACTTGTAACTATTTATTTACAATGATTTTATTAGAAAAAAGTGATTATCACAAAGTCGTAAAACCACTAAAAGAAGTAAGCATAAACAATCTGTTTGCCCGTGCAGTAATCGAAGGTCAGGTAAACGGTTTGGTTTATGTAGATAATATCCACCAGCCGCACACATTTTATATATGTCATCCTTATGGCATGTCTTTACTCTTTGGTGATGCCAGCAATGACGAATTTAATTCGCAGTTAATCGATTATGTTTTGAATACTTCAGGTAAACGTCCCAAGACAGAATGGCTTCAGGTTTTTCCGGAATTCTGGAATAAACGGTTTGAGGAATTTTTCGGCAGAAAGATTGTACAATCGGCTATTGGTTCGGAAACTGCAGAGCATATACAGATTGAACAGAATACCAGAATCAATTTTCAGTTTAATGCCAATACCTATCTTGCTCTTAAAAAGGAAATAATAAAAGGTACAAATATTGTTCGCACTGACCAAGTTATATTTGAAAGTATGTCAGGAAGTGTTATTCCGCGTTATTTCTGGAAGGATTCGGACCAGTTTTCGAATGATGGAGTAGGGTTTAGTGTGTTGTTCAATAGTAAGTTGGTTTCCACTGCTTTTTCGGCTTTTATTTTTGATTCGATGCTGGAAATAGGCATCGAAACGTCCAAAGACTATGTTGGAAAAGGATTTGCTCTGCAAAGCTGTTCGGCATTGATTGACTATTGTCTGGCAAATAAGCTGGAACCGGTTTGGGGATGCAAATTAGAAAATCAGGGCTCATTTAAACTGGCGCAAAAGCTGGGATTTGAGCCTACACTTTATATTCCTTTTTATAAACTTTGTTGAATTTAGGGTGGTTGATTGGCTCATCCTGTATCACATACCGGTCAGCAATCTATAATATACGAGACATAAATTTGAGAAACAGATGTTTCCGATTTTTTTATTCAGATTGCTGATAACTAAATTATTGAATAAATCAATATTTATATTTAATGTGATACTGAAAAATATTATTTCCAGCGTGCAACGAATCGGATGGGTTATGCATCTTTATTAAAGTAAATATGATAACAGCAAAAATCATTTTATTGATTTTTACCATCTGTTCTCCCGATGATATGAATTTCATATCGGATAATAAAATGCACATAGAAGCAGAAATTTAAGCTTTCACTTTGTATTTCATTTTATAAGTCGTTAATGGATTATATTATAGGTAAGTAGATTCTAAAAACCAGATGAAAAAAATAGAAAATATTCAGAAATTAGCTGTTTTACATTGTGTGTATCAGTTGATAGCTTCGGCTGATGGAAGTATAGTGGAAGAAAGAGATCGTCCGGCTATTAATTTTGCGCTATCGGAACTAGGAATAACTACCGCATATTCGTGGAATTCGGCATTGCAGCTTAATCCGTATGATTGTTTTATTCACATAGCCGGATTAAGTGATGATGATAAACAATTGTTTCGGAATTTACTTTCTAGCCTTACAACCATGGGTGGAAATGAAGATCTCAGAATAACTTGTGCCAGGCATTTGTTACAGTTGTGTCATGTGTAGTGGGAGGAACTTAAATAAAAAGAAAAGACATTTTTATTTTAACTGTTTTGTATTGTTTTTAGTACTTAAAATCGAATTTAGTTGTTCAACTCTTTTTTATTTTGTATCTGTTTAATGAATAATAACTCATTATTTACAATGAATGCAGTCTCTCTGTTTTGCGGAGAAGGGAAGATTCAAACAGTGCCTTTTTAAGTATTTGTTTTGTAGTATAAAGTGCAATGTCCAAAAAATGCGAGTCTCAATTTTTTAATATCTTGTTATTTAATGCATTGAAAAATGCTTTGTCCAAAATTATTTTATACTAAAATTTGATTATTGAAATCTTATTAGCTAACTTAGTGCCAAATTTATGCATGCTATTTATAGCTATATCGACAATGTTTTGTATGCAGATACAAAAGCATATTCTAAGACTGAATTTAGACTATAAAATAAAAAATGAAGCAGAGAGCATAATGTAAGTTGGGAGAACCGTAGACATCAATGAGTCGTATTTAGCTTCCAAAGACTGTTTAAAGAAATAAATAACCAAAACATAAAATTAATATGAATGCAAAAGCAAAAAAAGTAAAACTTAGAAAGGCCAGAACTGCTTTTTGGATTAATCTCTCTATCTGTATATTATCGTTGATTCTGGGTATTGATTGTATTAATAATCCTGTTTTATGGAAGATTATATCCTGTGCAATTATTTTTGTGATTTCTATGAATATTGCTATTCTGATTTTTCAGGAATTAATAAGATTGCAAAAGGCGGAAGAATAAGATCAGCCGGGTGCATAAAAATAAAAGAGCGGATTTACATTCGCTCTTTTTCTTTTTGATATAGCTAAACTGATTTTGAATTAGCAATACACACACACCGTATTTATTTTGTAATTTCCGCTTTATTCAGAGATTTCCTGGCGCTTTTCATTATCTGCCAGCGGTATGCCCAGTAGGTAGTGATAAAATAAATAACCGTTTGTACGGATAAACTTATATACTCGAAAGAAATATGATGTAAATCAGCTCCCAGTGTATTTATTTTTATATAAGCTTGTATACCGCAGGTTGCAGGAAATATCCAGCCAAAAGCTCTCCAGAATCCATTGATATTTGATTCCGGCCAGGATACTCCACTGAGAAATAAAATAATCAGTGACATAAACATAAAGAGAACAATGCCGGTTTCACGATTTGGTATAAACACAGCTACGGTCATGGAGAAAAATACTGTTGATAACAGGAATGGTATCATAAGCATCATTATATCAAACGGAATACCTATATGTGGCAGATTAAATAGTCGTGGAACGAATTGCAAGACAAAAAATGACCAGGCGGCAAACATGGAGAAGTAACAAATGCTTTTACCTATAATTACCCGCAAGGTACTACCCTTGTATATGGAGGAACTGACAAGTACATGAAAGCGGTTTTCTTCACGCGAAGTTCCGGTAATCATACCTATGCCCAAAAACAATGTTTGCTGTATTATCAGAATCAGAATAGCCGGCATTAAGAAGCTTGCAAATCCTGCCCCTTCGTTGTAAAGTATCACTGCATCGTAAGGAATCGGACTGGCTGCAATCTTTGCCGATTCGCCGGTAATACCATTAGCATTCAGTCTTTCCATCTGAATTTGGTTGCTCATGGCTAATATACAATTGCTGCAGGCCTGATTAATAATACGGTAATACATAAAACTGCTAATGTCGCAGTAAACGGAAACAGTTGTTTGATCGCCTGTATTTAATTTCTTGCTGAAATCGGCAGGTATATAAACAACTCCATGTACCTTTTTTTCATTGTATGCCTGTTTAGCCTCGGCAAGTGTAGAAAATTTGCTGATTACCTGAACGTTTTGCGTTGCATCAATATGTCTCAGCAATTCTCTGGACTCCTGACTGCGCGAACAATCAACAGCAGCAATGGGAACATCAATCAATGTTTCGTTTTTATAAAGGCTGCAATAAAGAAGCGGGTAGGCCAATGGAGCTAAAACTAACATGGTAACCACACCGCGATCTTTAAACAGAGTTCTAAACTCTATTTTGATAACATTCAATGTATCTTTTAAAATTGCAATAATCTTATTTAGCGATGATGTTTTATGCGAAGTATTCATTATAAACTTATTTAGTTGGGTAATTCTGACGAATTGCAGCATTTTTTAATCGATTAAAAACAAAAAATGGCAAAATCAAAAACGCAAGCATGATCAGGTAAGAACTAAGCGAATAGTGAATAGGAACTCCATTCAGTGCCTGGTCTACGTATATATTGAAATAATGATGTATTGGAAATAAATCGCTCAGTAAACGTACTCCCGAGGGCATTTGTTCTATAGGAAAAGTAGAACCTGCAAATGTAATTCCCAATGTTCCGAATAGTCCGGCAAATGTAACTCCGTCGCGTAAAACGGGAGTGATTCCAATAAATATTACTGCGATAGCCTGAGAGGATAGCACCAACACAAAAGTTGCCAAAAACATCCATCCTATATTGGCATTTAGTGGATAACGCATGTACCTGTAAAGTAGCATATTTCCAATAACTCCCAATATGGTGAAAATAATTGTGTAAGGCAGTAGTTTTCCACTTAAAGCAGCAAACATGGTATTATCCGCATTCTTCAGCCATTCGCGCGAAGTACGTTCTTTGTATTCAACTCCGATAGAAAATACACTCATCAGCAAAACCATCAGTTGCAGGATGCCAGGTAAGATTACGTTTAATAAATAAGTACCGTAACTGGCCCATGGATTTCCAATAAGGTGTGTGTCCTGTGTGATAGGCTGAATAATTCCCATAATGCGCCTTTCATCTATTCCTTTAGCCCGTAATACTTTTCGTTCCATGCCGATTGAAGTGGCTGCACTCATATAAGTAATATCTTTGAGTAGGAGCGACCCGGCAATCAAGTATCCGTCATTGACATAAAAAGTTATTGCCGGTCTTTTGCTCGAAAGAGCATCTACCGAAAAGTGTCGCTTTATTTCAACAAATGCATAGATATTCCCACGTTGCATTTCTTCCCGGGCTTCTTTGTGGCTACTCAGTTTCATCACTATTCTGGCTTGTTGAGTAGATTCCAGGTTTCGGGAGAATTGTCGGGATAAAGATGAATTGTCTAAATCCACAATTCCGATAGGCATTTTGTTTGGTTGTCCTTCACTGAAGAAAGTCAGAAAAAAAATATAACTAAATGCCATTATCACAACAGTTCCGATGAAATAAATGGGACGACTGACCATTCGTCTCAATTCCCGGTTTAATGTGTTTGTAAATGCAGTTTGTAGTTTGGTTGACATAATGATTTTATTAGGTCGATACAGTGATAGGTTTACAAATCACGTATTATTTTACGGTTTCTTCGAATAAAGCTGTCATTCCGGGGCGCAGATCTTTTACTGTTCCGGTTGGACGGGCACGCACTTCGAATGTTTTCACATCAAACTGACCGGTTGTTTTGGTTGCTTTCCATGTTGCATACGATGCCAGTGCTTTGATATAAGTAACCTTTACTTCTACAATCTGATTGTTTAATGCCGGAACTTTTACTTTGAATGTTTTTCCCATTTTTAATCCGCCCAGCAAATCTTCGCGAACATTAAAGGTGAACCATATATCACTCAGGTCTACAATGCTCATAATAGGTGCTCCTGTTCCAACAAGTTCACCGCATTTAGGATATACTTCAGTTACTTCACCACTGATTGGTGATGTCAGCGTAATCTCTTTGATGTATGATTTTACTTCATTTACGGCTCCTTTAGCTCGGTCTACTAATGCCAGTGCAGCTTCTTTATCTTCATTTTCGGCACCGTTTTTGGCCATGCTATATTGTGATTTTGCAGCACTTGCAGTTGCCACAGCAGCTTTGTATTGTGCCTCAGCTTCATCACGTTTCTGAGCAGGAACTACTCCTTTGTCGAATAAGCGCTGAACACGATCATACGATTTTTTTGAAATATCCACACCTACCAACGCTTTTTGCCACATTTCATAAGCACCCAGAATGGTTTCTTTGCGAGCTCCTTTTATAGCTTTTTTATTTTGGGCCTGCGCTGCATTTTCTGCTGCATTAGCTTGTTCCAGTTTTGCTGTGAGTTCCGGGCTGTCAAGTATTACCAATGTATCGCCCATTTTTACTTGTTTGCCTTCGTCGGCTAAAAACTGTTTGATACGTCCCGGAACTTTTCCCGATATCCGAATTTCAGAGGCATCAGCTTCTCCCTGAATAATGATTGGTTCCGGTTTGTTTATAATTATACCTATAATGAATATCAAAACTATGACTACTATTAAAGCTATTAGGCCGGTTCTTAAATCCTGATTCTTCTTTTTCATTGTTGTCTAATATTTATTCGTTTGTATTTTATTTCTTTGTAGTGGTTGTTTGTGATTTTAGTGCAGGGGCATTTAGTGTACCTAAAGATTTAGCTAAATACAGATTGCATAGTTTGACATCTATATTTGCATCAATAGCTTCCGATTTGGCCGAAAGCCAGGCTGTCTGTGCACCCAGTAAATCGGTGGACGTGATTACGCCCGCATCAAATCCTTCGGTTGCGTAACGTAGATTTTCTTCGGCCTGATCGATGTTGTGCTGTGTTGAAACTTTTTTCTTCAAACTCTCAGCCACTTTGTAGGAACTTTGTTTTATCTGAAGTTGCATTTTTTCTTTTGTCTCTTCCAATTCTAATGTTGCAATTCTATGTTGAGACTTGGCAGCATTCAGGGTGTGAATTCTATCGCCGAAGTGAAACAATGGAATATTAGCCACAACTCCTACTGAGAACATGCCGCCAAATTCGTTTTTATAACCATTGTATGAATTTGGATTGGTAACTAAATAATTGCCAGCTAAAACAATGTTAGGCATAAACCGCGATAGCATCATCTTCTCGTTTGCTTTTGCCAGGTTCTCTACTTGTGTCAGCTGTTTAATCTCAGGTCTGTTGCTTAAAGCCTGATCTATCGGAATAAGTGGGGTGCTATTGTCTTGCGCCAGATTCTGATCGGCCAGAGAATATACATCGTCCAACGGAATGCCGCATAGCTGGTTTAATGCCATTCTGGAGAGGTTTAATCCATCTTCGGCCTTAGTTACGGTAATGTCGGCCTCGTTAAGTTTTACTTTCACTTTCAATGCTTCCGATTTGGTGGCTACTCCTTCTTCAATCATTACGTTGACATTCGAATCTACCTGAGCTACTAAATTGCGGTATTCTTTCGCTAGTTTCACTTTATTTTCCAACGATACCACACGCCAGTAAGCTTCATCTACTTCCAGCAATAAATCGGTGACTTTACTTTCTCTCTTTGCTTCTGCCAGGCTCTCGCCATATTTTGCAATATTGTAGAGCTCCTTGATTTTACCACCCATAAAGATAGGTTGCGTAAAGCCAACAGATCCGGCAAATACATTATTTATATCATATTCCAGAGCACTTTTGGGTAGCAATGCATAGTTTTTCCACTGTATTTTTTCCGGATTGGTTTTGGGATTAAAAGGATTACCACTTGCATCCAGCGGAACACCTGTTGATGAAAAGCTGTTGTTCCACGAACCCTGATAATTTATCGATCCGCTGGCGCTCATGTTGTAAACCGGCAGATAAGCATCTTCGGATAATAACGAAATGTTTTTCTGATTCCAGGTGTATGCACCGTTTGCCGAAAAGTTAGGCAGAAATTGTGTGAATGCCGCTTTTTTCAATTCAGTAGCAGCCTTTACGCTTTCTTGTGCCATTTGGATACTCTTGTTGTGGGTGAGTGCCATCTGTCTGCAATCTTCGAGCTGCAATACCTTTTGCGAGTAGACTTGCATGGTTGCCGCGAGCATCATAATTACGAATACGTTTTTCTTCATACTTTATATCTTGTTATTTAATTGGTCAAACAATAGTTGTGCATGCAACTATATGATTATAGGTTTATTTTAAATTTGTCATAATCTTACGTAATACATTTCGACTGATATTCATTTCTTCATCCGTAATGCCATTTAATGTTTTTGTGGCAATTTGCTGGACCAATTCAGTAGCCTTGTCCTGCAAGGCAGCCCCTGTTTCGGTTAAGTGGATTAAATTAATTCGTCTGTCGTTATTAGTTGAAACCCGGGTTACCAGATTTCTTTTTTCCAGCTTATCAATCAGTCGGGTCATGCTGGGTTTATCTTTTGCGGTGAGGCTGCAAAGAGTCTGTTGTGTGACTTTGTCTTTTTGCCATAAACAAGCCAACACCGACCATTGTTCTGTGCTAATATCAATCCCTTCGTTTACAAAAGCCCGCAGGAACGTTCTGTTAATTGCTGCTGAAACCTTACCGACTAATATGTCGAATATTTCATTGTTTTGTAATTGTGTCATATCGTTGCGTGTTTAATAGTTGTTTGAACAACTATGCAAAAGTACAACGAATAATTGTAGTTTTTGTTCTTGAGTTTATTATTTAACTCGTTTTTAATATGAAAGTGGCGAATATATTTCTGAGAGTAGGAGAGTGGGCTATAGGGTATAATTATTTTGGAGTTAAATTTGATAGTATCAAAGATATGCGATTCTACTGAAACTAAAATACTGAATTTTTTTAAAATTAAACATAATCACCGAAATTATGCACACCTGCAGTTTGCAGGAGGGTTCACTGTCTGAACCACGATTATATCAGATTAAATGATTTAGCAGATAGTCTGGTAATTCAGATTTGTTTGTATTTTGGATTGATTAGCCTTTTGAATTCTAAGCTCTTACTTCCAAAATTTATCAATAGGCCTACTTCTATATTATATGCTTCAAGGTAATTAATAGCTTGAGCCAGATGTACATCTTCAAGTTTGATAATGGCTTTCAATTCTACCGAAATAACCTCTTCTACAAGAAAATCGACCCTACGTGTTCCTATTTGGATAGATCGGTAAAATATAGGCATTTCGAATTCCCGTTTAAAATTTAGATTATAATTTGGCATTTCAATTTCTAAAGCTCTTTGATAGATGACTTCCTGAAAACCGTTGCCGAGTATTTTATGAACTTGCATAGAAGCTCCTATTATATCACCGGTAATATTTTTATATTTATAATCTTCCATATTATATCTTGTAAATAGTACTAATTTTAAGCTTATTACTAATTCTAAAAGTTCATATTTTTAAACTTCATTTTCCCTTCCCCATTAATCGTGCTTTCAGAGTATCTGTTTTTATCTGATTAATCAGCTGAATCCAGGTTCAGACAATATGCGGAAGCCATTCACCATCACTGTCTGAACCACGATTATATCAGATTAAATGATTTAGCAGATAGTCTGGTAATTCAGATTTGTTTGTATTTTGTATTAATTAGCCTTTTGAATTCTAAGCTTTTTCTCTTTCCTATTAATGTAGTTTCAGAGTATCTGTTTTTATCTGATTAATCAGCTGAATCCAGGTTCAGACAATCTGCAGGAGCGTTCCTGTCTGAACCACGATTATATCAGATTAAATGATTTAGCAGATAGTCTGGTAATTCAGATTTATTTGTATTAATTAGCCTTTTGAACTCTAAGCTTTTTCTCTTCCCCATTAATGTGGTTTCAGAATATCTGTTTTTATCTGATTAATCAGCTGAATCCAGGTTCAGACAATTTGCAGGAGCGTTCACTGTCTGAACCACGATTATATCAGATTAAATGATTTAGCAGAT
>JAATGT010000138.1 GCA_015654525.1 Bacteroidales bacterium | reverse complement strand
CGAAATTCTACAGATTCTTAGCATCTCTCTACTGGATAAAACTCCTATAAATGAAATACTTACAAAATGCGATTATAAAGATGTCAAAGAACTCGATTATAAACAACTAGAAATCAGCTGGATCTAAGTGCCCAGCAATGAATCACAGCTAATAAAAAGAGGAGCGGACAGTGTTGTTAGCCCTGAAAATTTGGTTGAAAAAGATGGTGCTGTACTTTATGTTTATAGATCAATTTATTTTAAAATAAATAAAGCTGGAAATGTGTATAAAAGCCATCGACCAGATACGTTATTTTTACCAAAACGACTTCCTACAACAGTAAAATTTGATTCAAGTATCAAATAAAGAAGAAAATATATCTCGCTTTTTTATAATGTGGCTAGGTAATGTATTCATATGTGGCGATAGTCAATTATCATTTTGATTATCAATAGTAAAGAATAGAAATTAATCGAAGAATGGTGGGTGTAATGCTCACCATTCTTTATTTTTATAAACCAGAAACGATTAAAAGGACAAATGCCTACTAATATGGATATGACTCTTAAATGGATAAAACATGCGCCAATGGCAGTTGCCTCAAAGCGCGACAGTCTTTTTCATGAAACCATCCGTCGGTTTTATATAAACATTAATGATTATCTTTGTTCTTGTTTTTAGCGAACGGAAAAACTATTCTTTTATGACTAAAATTGCCATTATTGTTGCGGGAGGAAAAGGCGAACGCATGCATGCTGATATCCCCAAACAATTTATCGAAATACAGGGAAAACCAATCCTGATGCACACGCTGGAAGCTTTCCGGTGTTACGATGCGTCGATGCAACTGATAGTGGTACTTCCTGCTGCTCAGGTGGAATGTTGGAACAAATTGTGCAACAAGCAAAACTTCAGGCTTCCGCACCGGATTGTGACAGGTGGACAAACCCGCTTTGAGTCGGTGAGAAACGGACTACAAGTACTGCAAGCTCCTGCTTTGGTGGCTGTGCACGATGGTGTGCGTCCGTTGGTAAGCAAAGAAACCATTGCACGCTGCTTTGATGCTGTTGCCGAAAAACAGGCAGTCATTCCGGTTATTGATTTGGTGGATAGTTTGCGGCAAATAACCGAAAATGGGAATCAGGCGGTAGACCGCTCGGCTTATAAGCTAGTGCAAACTCCACAGGTATTTGATGCCGCATTGTTGAAAAAGGCTTACGAGCAAGATTTTTCGGCTTTATTTACCGACGATGCTTCGGTGGTAGAAGCACTGGGAGCAAAAATTTACCTGGTGGAAGGCAATCGCGAAAATATCAAAATTACTACCGGTTTTGATTTGGCACTGGCCGAAGTATTACTAAAAAGCAGGTTGTAACATGAGTTCCAAATCCGGCAATATTCCGTGGCTCGACACCTTGCGCGCATTGGCAACACTGGGTGTGATTCTGATTCACGTCTCGACACCTGTAGTGAAAATGAGCTACGGCACGCACATGGAATTTTGGTGGATTGGCAATATATTGGATTCGGCAGTGCGCTTTGCCGTTCCACTCTTTTTAATGTTGAGTGGTGCTACTCTATTGACAAAGGAGTATCAGCTGGGCGACTTTTACAAGCGACGATTGTTGCGCGTATTTGTGCCTTTCGTGTTTTGGATCATTGTTTACTGGATTTATCGCTGGTGGGTACTATTACCTGCCACACAACCCAAAAGCTTCGTCGGCATCCTGCAATGGGGAGTTGATTTATTCCTGAAAGAAGGAGTTTCAAAACATTTCTGGTATATTTACCTGATTTTAGTTCTATACCTGTTTGTTCCGCTTCTGGGCAGATGGTTGCGAAACAGAACAATAAAATGGGTATTGAACATACTGCTGGTATGGATCGTACTGGCTTTTGTCTGTCGCGCAGTGCCGGTCAATCTGTATAGCTGGTCGGGAGACTACCTGAGTAAATTGTTTGGTTATTTTCTGTATTCGGGTTATCTGGTGTTGGGTTATTACCTGATTAAACTGCAACCTCAAACATGGAAAGTGAGACCAGTAGCAGCAATCATGTTTATAATAACGCTATTGGTATCGGCCGTGGGCACCTATCTCTTGAGCAAACAGAGTGCTAAACTGGATCAGACCCTGTACGGATATTTATCCATCAATACGATCATTCAGTCTGTAGCCATTTTTATGTGGGTAAAAGATGCTGAACCGGGGAGCAAATACCTCAGTATCTTTTGGAACGCAATAAGCAATTATAGTTATGGCATTTATCTGAGCCACATTTTGGTTATCGGCATATTGTTCAACAATGGTATTTTCTGGACTATGACACATCCGCTGGTTTCGTTGCCATGCATCACGGCACTGACTCTGATATGTTCGTTTGGAATTATATTTGTGCTACGCAAAATTCCGGGAGGAAAATATATATCCGGCTAAACGATCCTGAATTTAAACAGATGCAAATTTAAACAGATACTCTTGCAGACAGATAACAAACTGTCCAGACAAAACCGAATAAAAAGATGGATCTCTCCTATCAAGACATAAAGTTTCTGCCCGGCGTAGGACCGAAAAAAGCGGATCTGCTCTTCAAAGAACTTGGCATACGCAGTGTCGAGGATTTGTTGCGTCATTATCCGTATAAATATGTGGACAGGAGCCGGTTTTATTATCTGCACGAGATTTCGGAAGAAATGCCTTTTATACAGGTAAAAGGTCAGATTATCCGCTTCGAAAAAGTAGGCGAAGGCCCTGCACAACGACTTACGGCTATTTTTACCGACGGACATGCCACCATTGAACTGATATGGTTCAAGGGTATAAAATATGTGTTGGATAAATTTAAACCGCGGGTAGAATATGTAGTCTTTGGCAAACCATCGGCTTTCAACGGGCGGTTTAATATTGTACACCCCGAAATGGAGTTGGTTTCGCAACTTCCCCCACCCGAGCAAATGGGCTTGCAGCCATTTTACAATACGTCGGAGAAAATGAAAAGCAGCTTTCTGAACTCAAAAGCTCTTCAGAAAATCATCTATCCACTGGCGCAAGCTATCAAACCGGGCATTCCCGAAACACTGCCGGCTTATTTACTGAAGAAATTTGCACTGCTCAATCTCACCGAGTCATTGATAAACGTGCATTTTCCGAAAAATGCCGATGTATTAAAGAAAGCCCGTCAGCGACTTAAGTTCGAGGAACTCTTTTACATCCAACTAAGCATTCTGCAACAAACCAAATGGCGCGATCAGCATTTTCAGGGTTTTGTTTTCGGACAGATAGGTCACTATTTCAATAGCTTTTTCAAAGATTATCTGCCCTTTGAACTTACCGGAGCTCAGAAACGGGTGCTGCGCGAAATCCGGATTGACGTGGCTTCGGGCAGGCAGATGAACCGCTTATTACAGGGAGATGTGGGAAGTGGGAAAACGCTGGTGGCACTTATGGCTATGCTTATGGCCGTAGACAATGGTTTCCAGGCTTGCATCATGGCTCCAACCGAAATTCTGGCTACGCAACATCTGGCCAGTCTTACTGAACTGTTGGGCGATTTGGGCGTAAACATAGCTCTCCTCACCGGGTCTACCCGTCCCAAAGCACGGGTGGAGTTGCACGAGAAACTCCAGAGTGGCGAATTGAATATTCTGATCGGGACACATGCCCTGATTGAAGATACGGTGGTGTTTAAAAATCTGGGCATGGTGGTTATCGATGAGCAACATCGGTTTGGAGTAGAACAGCGCGCCCGCCTGTGGCGTAAAAATGTGCAGCCACCCCATATTCTGGTGATGACTGCCACCCCTATTCCACGAACGCTGGCCATGACTTTTTATGGCGATCTGAGTGTTTCGGTTATTGATGAACTTCCTCCGGGTCGAAAACCAATTCAGACCTATCATTATTACGAAACCAAACGACAAGGATTAAATCAGTTTATAGCCAAACAGGTAGAAGCCGGACGACAAATTTATATTGTATATCCACTTATTCAGGAGTCCGAAAAAATGGATTTACAGAATCTGGAGACAGGCTACGAATATATGCGGGAAGTTTTTCCAAACTACAGCATCAGCAAAGTGCATGGTAAACTGAAAGCCGCAGAGAAAGAACATGAAATGCAAAAATTTGTCCGGGGCGAAACGCAGATCATGGTGGCCACCACAGTCATTGAAGTGGGCGTGAACGTTCCTAATGCCTCGGTAATGGTGATAGAAAGTGCCCAGCGTTTCGGACTTTCGCAGTTGCATCAGCTGCGCGGACGTGTCGGGCGTGGTGCCGAGCAATCATTTTGCATTTTATTAACCGATTACAAACTTGCGGCAGACACACGTAAGCGCATGGAAATCATGGTTCGGACCAATGACGGATTCGAAATTTCGGAAGCAGATCTGAAACTTCGTGGCCCCGGCGACCTTGAAGGAACACAACAAAGCGGACTACCTTTCGACCTGAAAATAGCCAATTTGGCTCAAGATGGAAAAATGCTGGAAATAGCCCGAAATGCGGCTATCGAAATTCTGGACGATGATCCGCAACTTGAAAAACAGGAGAACCGGGTTCTTTCAGCTCAACTACGAAAAATGAAAACGAATACCTTAAATTGGGGTTCTATTAGTTAAGAAAATAGAATTTCTTTTGACCTCAGCCCGCATTTCTTTATTTTTGGGAAAGTTTAAATCAGTTCCTAATATTTTAATTCCCTCTTTTATGGAAAAAACGCTTGTAATTATCAAGCCCGGAACAATACAACGGGGCTTAATTGGTGAAGTAATCAGACGTTTTGAGCAAAAAGGACTTCAACTTTGTGGCTTAAAAATGGTTCAACTAACTGATGAAATTCTATCTGAACATTATGCGCATATTGCTCATAAACCGTTTTTCGGTAGGATTAAGGCAGCTATGGAAGCATGTCCCGTCATTGTGGTATGCCTTAAAGGACTGGGAGCCGTACAAGTTGTACACAACATGGCCGGCGTAACCAACGGACGCGAAGCTGCTATGGGCACCATTCGGGGGGACTACAGCATGAGTATGCAATGGAATATTATACACACTTCCGACTCTCTGGAAAGCGCCGAGACAGAATTGCTCCGCTTTTTCAAACCGGAAGAGATTTTTGATTATAAACAATCCTACATTGAATATATATATTCTACAGACGAAGTATAACTCAAAAATAAATCACTACAGAGATAAAAAATAAAAGTTAAGCCCAATACATGTTCATTTTTCCAAAGAAAAGTATTCTACTTCTGACCTTCTTCATCTCAATTTGGGGTGCAGAGGCACAACATATAAACTATAGTCTGATACCTAAGAAAGACACAATCAATATTTATCAGGAAATGTTGAATGATCACTCGGATGATTTAATGGAAAACCATCCGGCCGATGATATATATAACAACATGTGGACTACGGATCATGTTAATCCGTATAAAATTCCGATAGATAAAATGCCCGATTCGATTCGGATTGATTGTTCTCACTTTGTGGTTCCCGTCCCCGGACCTATCACATCCGAATTCGGGCCCCGCCGGTACCGGTTTCATTACGGAACAGATTTAAGGTTAAAGGTTGGAGATTCTGTGCGTTCTGCTTTTTCAGGAAAAATCAGAATTATTGATTACGAAGCTCGTGGATATGGACATTACATTGTTATTCGGCATGATAATGGGTTGGAAACGGTATATGGACATCTCTCCGAGGTATTGGTAACCATGAATCAGAATGTGAAAGCCGGTCAGTTAATAGCCTGGGGTGGAAACACAGGACACTCTACCGGGCCGCATCTCCATTTCGAAATGCGTTATATCGGGAATGCTATTAATCCGTCACATATCATCGACTTCAATACGGGACTTGTTCATTCAAAAAACTACTTACTCACCAAAAAAAGTTCGTTTTACTACCAACATGAGGTTAAAGCTGTTGCTGCTGTAAAATATTATGTTGTGCGAAAGCATGATGTATTAGGAAAGGTGGCTGCCCGGAACGGCACAAGTGTAAAAGCATTATGCAAGCTAAATGGCATCAAGATGAAAACAAAACTGAAACCGGGCCAGCGGTTGAGAATAAGATAAACTTATTTTAGATTTTTGATCTACGATATCGGATTTGCGATTTTTGATTTTAGATGTACGACTGTATATATAGATTTTAGACAAAAGGAAGCCGCTTTCATCTTATTGAAAACGGCTTCTTTTATTACAACACAAGTAAAGGCAATACTATTTTACAATCTACTTTCTGACAGCAAAAATCAGAAAACCAATCTTGTAACTCGGAACTATTTACTTGTAACTAATTCCTAATATCTGTAATGTTCCGGTTTGTAAGGTCCGGCGGCACTTACGCCAATATATTCAGCCTGTTCGGGAGTCAGCACCGTAAGTTTCACTCCTAATTGATCTAAGTGTAAACGGGCTACTTCTTCGTCCAGGTGTTTTGGCAAACGATATACGTCTACCGCATAATCTTTGGTAAACAATTCAATCTGTGCCAGGGTTTGGTTGGTAAACGAGTTACTCATTACAAATGAGGGGTGACCGGTAGCACAGCCAAGATTAACCAAACGGCCGTCGGCCAGCAGCAATACGCTGTGTCCGTCGGGGAAAATATATTTATCTACCTGAGGTTTGATGTTTACCAGTTTAATTCCCGGGAACTTTTTCAGTTTATCCACCTGAATTTCATTATCGAAATGACCGATATTGCAAATTATGGCTCCATCTTTCATTTTCTCAATATGTTCAATACGTATAATATCCCGGTTTCCGGTAGTGGTTACGTACAGATTAGCTTCTGCCAATGCATCCTCGATGGTAGTAACCTTAAAGCCTTCCATCGAAGCTTGCAACGCACAAATAGGATCAATTTCAGTTACAATAACCCGAGCTCCGTATGCCAACATGGATTTGGCACAACCTTTACCCACATCACCATAACCACATACGACCACAACTTTGCCTGCCAACATAATGTCAGTAGCACGTTTGATACCATCGGCCAACGATTCGCGACAACCGTATAGGTTATCGAATTTTGATTTAGTCACCGAGTCGTTTACATTAAATGCAGGGAACAGCAACGAACCTTCTTCCAACATCTGATACAGGCGATGAACTCCGGTAGTAGTTTCTTCCGAAACTCCCCGAATCTCAGGAATCATGCGCGACCAGATAGTGGCGTCCTCTTTCAGTATATCTTTCAGAATGGCATACAACAAACGTTCGTCATCGCCTCCGGCAGCTTTATCCAACACCTTAGCATCTTTTTCGGCAGCACCACCTACGTGAATCATCATGGTTGCATCACCTCCATCGTCAACAATTACGGTAGGTCCTTTATGACCCTCAAAAGTCAAAGCCTGCAATGTACACCACCAATATTCTTCGAGCGTTTCACCCTTCCAGGCAAAAACCGGAACACCTGTAGCTGCAATGGCAGCCGCAGCATGATCCTGTGTAGAGTAAATATTACAACTACACCAGCGAACATCAGCACCAAGCTCCACCAGTGTTTCGATAAGGACGGCTGTTTGTATAGTCATGTGTAAGGACCCCATAATGCGAGCACCTTTCAACGGTTTTTGTTGTCCGTATTTGGCACGTAATGCCATCAATCCCGGCATCTCTTTTTCTGCTAATTCTATTTCCTTCCGACCAAAGTCAGCCAACGACAAGTCAGCTACTTTATAAGGCAAGGTACTGAATAATTCGGTTGTATTCATATTTGATTTTATGTGTTTATTTTTATTTCAAATTCGGAGTGCAAAGATACATGTTTCTGGCGGAAATACTTATCTTTGTTGCTCATAGATTTATAATTTTCAATATGTTTGTTGATATTCACACGCATTCTGCTCCTGATGCCGACTCACCTGCAATCCAAAATCTGACTTTTACCGAAGCGGGAAAAGTATTCGCGTCGGCTCAGAAAGGACTGTTCTCTGTAGGCTTTCACCCCTGGTTTGCAAACGAATTCTCAGAAAAATTCATGCTCCAACTCGAGAAATGGGCAAGCGACGATCGCCTGGCCCTGATAGGCGAATGTGGATTGGATAAAAACAGTAAAGTTTCGCTGCAAGAACAGATAGATGTGTTTCAACAACAAATCAGGCTCTCTGAGAAAATTCAAAAACCGCTGATCATTCATTGTGTAGGCTGCTTCAACGAACTCTTTGATCTAAAAAAAACAATCAAACCACAGCAACGCTGGATTATTCACGGCTTCAGGGGAAAACCTCAACTGGCTGCGCAAGCACTAAAAATCGGTTGCTTTCTATCGTTTGGCGAGCACTTCAACCCCGAGAGCGTCCGCCTTACTCCCATCGACAAATTATTGATCGAAACCGACAAAAGCTCCCTGCCGATAGAAGAACTATACAACCAAATAGCCATCCTCAAAGAAATTGAAACAAGTAAACTTACTGCAGGAGAACTTATTTATAAAAGTTTCAACAGCAAATAGTTTTGAGTACCTTGTTTCCGAAGGGTTTTTGGAGGTAGATTAGCACTATTATCTGTTACTTGGTTAGTACATCCCCATAGCTATTTTATAGAGAATGGTGAGCATACACCCACCATTCTCCGATTAATCTCTGATTTTCACTGCTGGTAATTAAAAAGATAATTGACTATAACCAAATTTGATCATATTACCCTAATGTAAGTAAAGTTATTTTAATATAGTTTATTTATGTACAATAAGTCAAGTATGAAGATATTCGCAAAAGTTGTTACGTATGGTTGAAAAATATAATAAATAATTCAAAAAAGATCAAAGCAGTGAGCATAATGATTATTATTACTTTGTTGGATTTAAACCAACTTTTATTAACAAAACTAACTAATCCCATAACAATAATCCCAACTAAAGGAGATAAATCAATTCCTTTGGAAATAACTCTTAAAAAATATTGTTCTATACCTGGACTATGTGAATTCATTACAGAAGCAATAATGAATACACATACCCAATATATAAAAAAAGACGCTACCAATATAAACCAAGAATTTAAGTTTTTCATAATTCAATCATCTAGTTAATTTCTTACTATTTTACCATCTACAACTTTATATTTGCCAGCGGGTAACTTATTGACTTCATTTATAAAAGTTTCAATAGCATGAACTTTGTTTTCATTGTCTGCATTTGAATAATCACTATTTGAAACTCCTTCAATTTTACCAGAGGGACTACCGAGTAATTTATTGTTTGCAACATCATCATTTTTGTGTGAGAACTGGTAGGTTCTTACACCATTAATAGCTTTCTGTTTGGTTGGTTGAAATGGTGCAAAATCAGCTTCAAATTCAATTTCGTTTATTGGAACTCCAGCATCAATAAGTCCTTTTATGAAGCCTTTTGCATAGGCAGCACCCATACTATGAGTAATAATTTTGATCGTTTCTTTAAAGCTTCCGTCATCATTTTTATATGCAAATAAATAATAACTTGCATAATCTTTTCCTCTCTCATAACCTACGTCTTTTCTCTCATTAGCAGAATGATTCCAAGGTAAACTTGACGTACCACCATGAGACCCATCAATATAATCAGCATTCCAATCTTTTATTCTATTCATAACCTGAGTGTCTAATCCTTTCCAATATTCAGATTTACCACCACTACCACCATGCATACCATTTATGAATATAACTAACCTTCCATCTGGATCTACAGCATTAACTGGATTGTTCAAACAGTATGCATACGGAGATATTGAGTAGTATTTTTCAGCGTGTGGATCTACAGTTGGCAATATTGGTCCCCACGAATATCTGCGCCTTGCGCCATAATCCATTTGGTTCAGCCCATTCATAGTTTCCATTTCCTTACCATTGTAACGGAATGGTAAAGCAGCACTATTGCTCGTGCTTTCAGGATAAAAACGCATGCCACTCGGGTAATAATGACTCTTTTCGACTACCGTTCCGCTACTATTTATCACCACTCGGTTGTCTCCTAAATGATCTTTCAGGTAATAGTAATACACACCTCCCTGATAATATCCTTCAGGTAATAGTATCTCTTTCAGAGAACCGTTTTCATAAATCATATTCCCTACATAATCTGTTG
>JAATGT010000207.1 GCA_015654525.1 Bacteroidales bacterium | reverse complement strand
TGGTAATTACAAATCGTACGGACCGCAATACACCCGTGGTATTCAGGAAGGGAACGGTATTCCACCAGACAAGAACATGTGGGTAGTGTATAGTGTAAACAAAGAAGATATCTGGACTTCACGAATTCCGGTTCCTGTAAAAATCAATGCAACAGCTCAGGCAAACGATAATTTCGATAAATACTCAAAACTATCGGAACTCATCGACTGGAACATTTACTCACCTCTTTGGGCACCGGTGTCGTTGGAGAAAGTAGCAGGTAAAAGCTGGCTGACACTAAAAGATAAAGATCCATTCGATTATGCAAAAGTCGTTCGAAAAATTCCCGCCACAAAAAAGCTGAGTGTATCGTTTGACATGATAGCTGAACAGGCAAACAAAGGGATGTTCCATATTGAATTTTTAGATGGAAAAGGGATTGTCTGCTCCCGACTGGAATTAAAAGACGACAGTTCCTTTCAAGCCAAAGGTGGCTCGCGCTTTTCAAATATGATGAAATATCAGGCCCGAAAAGTATATCATGTTGAAGTAAAACTGTCAACCGAAGATCGCAACATAACAGTGTTTGTAGATGGGAAAAAAGTCGGACTACGCATGTTCTTTGCTCCGGTGGCATCTATTGAGCGCATAGCTTTTAGTACGGGCGAAACAACAAATTTCCCAAATCCGGACACCCCTGCCGATCAGGATTATGATGTCCCCAATGCAGGTGAGCAAGAGCCATTGGCTGTTTTTCGCATTGCCGACTTCAAAACAGAGTCATTGGATAATGATGCTACAGCTTCGTTCCTGAAGTTTTCCGATTTTGAGCATTATGTGAACTATTTCAACGGTATGGAAGACGAAAATATAGCGCAAGCCATCCCAAATGCCAAAGCAAGTGAATGGATGCAACAAAATATTCCTCTCTTTGAATGCCCACAGAAAAATTTTGAGGAAATGTTCTACTATCGCTGGTGGACATTGCGCAAGCATATTGAAAAAACACCGGTGGGTTACGCTATGACAGAATTTCTGGTCAACAGAACTTATGCCGACAAATACAATTTAATCTCGAGCGCACTGGGTCATCATATCTACGAAAGCCGCTGGTTGCGCGACACAACGTATATGAATCAGGCTATCCGCACCTGGTATCGTGGCAACGAAGGAGCACCCATGAAAAAAATGATGAATTTCAGTTCTTGGAATATTGATGCGCTGCTAAACCGTTATTTTGTCACCGGAGATAAAACATTCTTAGTTGATTTATTGAAAGATATGGAACCCGAATACAGCAGCTGGGAAAATACACACCGTTTGAAAAACGGACTTTTCTGGCAAGGTGATGTACAGGACGGTATGGAAGAAACAATTAGTGGTGGCAGGAAGAAACAATTTGCACGCCCAACGATTAACAGTTATATGTATGGAAATGCCAAAGCACTCTCAACAATTGAAGCCTTAGCCGGCAATGCTGAAGCCTCAAAGAAATATGCGCTGAAAGCTGACACACTAAAGTTACTGATTCAAAATAAACTATGGAGTAAAAAACAAGGTTTCTTTGAAACCTTACGAAAAGATACTTTAGCCAATGTGCGTGAATTTATCGGATACTTGCCCTGGTATTTCAATATGCCGGATGCAGCCAGATACGACAGTGCCTGGACACAACTGGCTGACGAGAAAGGTTTTTCAGCACCTTACGGAATGACAACCGCCGAACGCCGTCATCCGCTTTTCCGTACACACGGTGTTGGAAAATGCGAATGGGATGGTGCTATATGGCCTTTTGCCACAGCCCAAACATTGACAGCTATGGCTAACTTCATGAATAATTCTTCGCAGAAAGTTACTTCTGACAGCGTATATTTCAGCCATCTGGAGAGATATGTTGAATCACAATACCACCGTGGACGACCCTATGTGGGAGAATATATGGATGAAGTTACCGGTTACTGGCTAAAAGGTGATCAGGAACGCAGTAGATATTACAATCATTCCACATTCAACGATTTAATTATTACAGGATTAATTGGACTTCGCCCGCGAATGGACAATACGCTGGAAATAAACCCACTTTTACCTGATGATAAATGGGACTGGTTTTGTCTTGACAATGTACATTATCATAATCATAATCTTTCTATTGTGTGGGACAAAACGGGTGGTCATTACCATATTGGAAAAGGACTACGTATATTTGTAGACGGAAAAGAAGTTGGTCATGCTGAAAAACTGATGAAAGTGATTTGCAAGGATGCATTGAAATAAAAACAGATGAAGACCTACATTTTTTTATTTTGTTTTCTATGTCTTTCAATGACTTCAAAAGCTATTGAAGCCACTAAGCTGACCTGTGAAATGGCTGATTCCCCATTAGCTGTTAATGTCAGGCAACCACGTTTTGGATGGCAAATGAAATCATCCAAACAAGGAAGTATGCAAACGGCTTACGAAATTGAACTTATTTCCATCAAAAACGGCATTCGTCAGACAGTTTGGAACTCAAACAAAGTCAGTTCTACAAAGAGCCAGTTGATTACTTATAATGGAAGGGCTCTTATGCCGGCTTTAAAATATCTGTGGCGCGTTCGTGTATGGGACGAGAATAACCAACCCTCAGCATGGAGTACTGAAAATGAGTTTCGCATTGCGCCCGAATCCTCGCTTCTGAGTGCGCAATGGATTGGTGCCATCCGAACCGAAGACACCCGAATTCCCGCCGGAAAGCGATTCTCTTATCTGGAAGCGGGAACACCGGAATACAAAGCTATCTGGAAAAGCATCGATACACTATCGCAGAAAAGCATTTACCTCCGTAAAGCATTCAGCACAAAGAAACAGATTACGGATGCCACAGCGTATGTCTGCGGTTTAGGACATTATGAATTCACCCTGAATGGCATCAAGGTGGGCGACGGAGAATTCACTCCTTTTTGGAGCGACTATGACAAAACAGTTTATTACAACTGCTTTGATATAACCAAACTAATCCGAAACGGTGAAAACGTGGCAGGCATTCTTCTCGGAAACGGGTTTTATAATCAACAAGGCGGACGCTACAGCAAACTAAAAATATCGTTTGGAGCACCTACTTTGTTTATTAAAATGATTGTAAATTATGCCGACGGAACTACACAGGAAATCACTTCCGATAAATCATGGAAGTATTCGCTCAGCCCCATAACGTTCAATAGTATCTATGGTGGCGAAGATTACGATGCACGCCTTGAACAAAAAGGATGGAACCTGGCAGGATTTAACGACAGAAACTGGAAACCGGTAGTGGTACAGACTGCCCCTAAAGGAAAGTTGACTCCACAACTAGCTTTTCCAGTAAAAATAATGAAGCGTTATACCATTAAATCAATAAAAAGATTATCAACTCTGGGTATTGATAGTGCTTCGAAAGTCACTAAACGTAAAATTCAATCATCTGCTTTTGTGGCCGACATGGGGCAAAACCTATCAGGTTTTCCTGAAATTACGGTTCAGGGGAAAGAAGGTGATAAAATCATGCTTGTGGTTGCCGAAGCACTTACCCCGCAAGGGGCTGCGAATCAAAATCAGACAGGGCGACTTCATAGTTATCAGTATACACTGAAGGGCAATGGCATCGAAACATGGCATCCGCGATTTTCGTACTACGGTTTTCGCTATATTCAGGTTGAAGGAGCCGTTCTGAAAGGTGATAAGAATCCATTCAACTTACCGGTATTGCAGGATCTAAAATCGTGTTTTGTCTATAATTCAGCTACTGAAACATCCACTTTCGACTGTTCAAACACTATTTTCAACAATGCTCATCAATTGATTGAAAATGCAGTAAAGAGTAATATGCAAGCAATCTTCACAGACTGCCCGCACAGGGAGAAACTAGGCTGGCTGGAACAAACACACCTGAACGGACCGGGCCTGATGTACAATTATGATCTTGCGGCTTTTATGCCCAAAGTAATGCAGGACATGGCTGATGCACAACAACCAAACGGCATGGTTCCTACTATTGCACCAATGTACAATATCTTTGGTACTAGCAAAGGATTCGATGATTTTGGTGATTCACCCGAATGGGGAAGCACATTGATTATTTTACCGTGGATGTATTTCGATTTCTATGGCGATTCAACATTAATCACAAATTACTACCAGAATATGCGTCTTTACGTTAACTACCTGGCAAGCCGTGCCAATGATCATATTCTTTCATTTGGCTTAGGCGACTGGTACGATTATGGAAATTTCCGTGCAGGATTTTCACGAAACACACCTGTTCCATTGGTAGCAACAGCTTATTATTACTATGATTTGACCTTGCTGGCAAAAGCAGCCAACATGGTTGGAAACAAAGACGACGAAACCTATTATACACAACTGGCAAATGATGTAAAAGTAGCGTTTAATGCAAAATTCTTTCATGCTGAAACTAACCAATACGGAACCGGAAGTCAGACAGCTAACTCCATGGCTATTTTTCTTGATATTGTGGAACCTCAAAACCGTCAGGCTGTGCTCGACAATCTGGTAAAAGATATAAAAGCACACGGAAATCGTCTGACAACAGGTGACATTGGCAATCGATATCTTTTTCAGACACTGGCACAAAATGGGCTGAATGAATTGATGTACACCATGCACAATCACGAAGATGCTCCGGGTTATGGCTTTCAGCAAAAGTTTGGTGCCACAACACTCACCGAACAATGGGACCCACGTATGGGTTCATCGTGGAATCACTTTATGATGGGACAAATCGATGAATGGTTCTTCGCTTCACTTGCCGGAATTCAAATTAAAACAACCGAACCAGGTTTTCAACATCTGATAATTCATCCGGAAGTTGTTGGTGATTTGAAGTTTGTGAAATCGTCGTACGAAACACTTTATGGAAAGGTTTCGGTGGATTGGAAACATACAGGAGATTCTTTTACGCTGAATATCGTCGTTCCGGTAAATTGTACTGCAGACGTTTATTTACCAGGTGAAAAAAAATCAAGAACGGTACAAAGTGGAAACTATACATTCACGAAAACAATTAAATAGATTACCAGACTTTTCCAGGGTTTAAAACTTTGGAAAAGCTATAAGCAAACTAATATGAAACGAACTCTTTTTATTCTATTTACATTCTTACAATTCGGCATTGTTGGACTTCGTGCCGAACGTGTTGACATGGCTGTTGCCGGTGCAAAGCAAGATGGAACAACGTTGAACACAGCGCTGATAAATAGCACCATCAACAGACTGAATGCCAAAGGTGGTGGAACTCTGTTCTTTCCGGCAGGAAAATATCTGACCGGTGCCATCAAACTAAAAAGTAATATCACCATTGAGTTGGAAGCCGGTGCAACGCTTCTTTTTTCGGATAATTTTGACGACTATCTACCTTTTGTGGAAATGCGTCACGAAGGAGTTTTAATGAAAAGCTTTTCTCCATTAATCTATGCCGTAGATGCTGAAAATATAACCATCAAGGGTGAAGGAACCATCAACGGTCAAGGCAAAAAATGGTGGGATGAATTCTACCGTGTAATTGAAGATCTGAAAACAAATGGAATACATGATTTCAATAAATATCAACCCATGTGGGACAAAGCAAATGACGCTAAAGCATTGTATGCCGAAACCAACGAAGATTACGTTTCATCTATGCAACGCCGCTTTTTTCGCCCGCCTTTTATCCAACCGGTTCGTTGTAAGAATATAAAAATTCAGGGAATCACTATCATTAATTCACCATTTTGGACTGTGAATCCTGAGTTTTGCGAGAACGTGACCGTAGACGGGGTAACTATTGCCAATCCGCTTTCACCTAACACTGATGGGATCAATCCTGAATCGTGCCGCTACGTTCATATTTCTAATTGCCACATTTCGGTTGGCGACGATTGCATTACACTAAAGAGCGGTCGTGACCTTCAGGCCCGCAAATTAGGAATGGCTGACGAGAACATAACCATTACCAACTGTACTATGCTGGCTGGTCACGGTGGGGTAGTTATTGGCAGTGAAATGAGCGGTGGTGTAAAAAAAGTAACTATCAGCAATTGTGTTTTTGATGGCACCGACCGTGGCATCCGTATCAAATCAACCCGTGGTCGCGGTGGTGTAGTGGAAGATATTCAGGTAAGTAACATTGTAATGAAGAATATTAAAGAAGAAGCTATTACATTAGATCTGCTTTATTCCAAAATGCCGGTTGAGCCTTTAACTGAACGGACTCCCATATTCAGAAACATAAATATCAGCAATGTTACAGGTTCGGATGTATTGATTCCGATAAAAATAAGAGGGCTGGAAGAATCACCAATATCCAATATCACATTCACCAATATCAATATTGACGGAAAACAAAAATGTGTATTTCAAAATTACAAGAATATAAAAATGAATGATGTTTTTGTAAATGGGGAAAAAATAACAGCTCCGGTACAATAAACACAGCCCCCTAAGTCCCCCATGGGGGACTTATTGATTAGTTCTAATTTATAATTATGATATATAATATGAAATTCTTCAACATTATTTCAAAAACAAAGTTCTTAAAATCTCCCATGGGAGATTTAGGGGGCAGGTTATTTAATTTATTTCTTTTGCTATTTATTACTGTTTCTGTTTCTTCTAATGCTCAAACCTACGAAACCCAATTTACCAAACCATTGGGAAAGGTATTACAGGAAATAGGTACACGATTTAATGTAAAAATAAAATACGATGTTGATACGGTTGGAAAAATTGTTCCTTACGCTGACTTTCGTATTCGTCCCTATTCGGTAGAAGAATCGCTGACCAATGTACTGACACTTTTTGACTATAAATTTGCCAAACAAGACGAAAAAACCTATAAAATAAAAACCTATGAGTATCCTCGTCGTACGCCCGAAGATGGTAAAAAGTTTTTGACTTATCTCAATACGCTTTACAAAGACCAAACTCAGTGGAATGCCCGCAAAACCTGCTTACAAAAAGAAGTACGGGAAAAACTGGGAATCGATCCCATTCTGCTAAAACGGGTAAAATCAAAACCTATTCTATCGAAGGTTCGTAATTTCAACGGGTATTCTGTGCAGAACTTCGCTATAGAAACTTTACCGGGTTTGTATGTCTGCGGATCCATTTACAACCCACTCAGCAAAGGCAAACATGCGCTGATTCTTTGTCCCAACGGACACTGGGCAGACGGAAGATACAATAAAGACGAACAAACCCGCTTTGGAACACTGGCGCGCATGGGGGCTACCTGTGTAAGCTACGATTTGTTTGGCTGGGGTGAATCGGAATTACAAGTTACCTACACAGCTCACCGTACTTCGGCGGCACACGTCATTCAAATCATGAATGGATTAAGCATTTTAGATTATATGCTTACCCGCAAAGATATTGATGCAAAACGTGTAGCATCAAATGGTGGTTCGGGTGGTGGTTCGCAGGTTGTATTGCTTTCTGTTCTCGACAATCGGTTTACGGCAGCCTGTCCGACGGTGAGTTTATCTTCTCATTTCGACGGTGGTTGTCCCTGTGAAAGTGGAATGCCTGTTTCACTGGCATGTGGCGGTACAAACAATGCAGAATTGATGGCTACTTTTGCTCCAAAACCGGTTTGTGTTATTTCCGATGGAAAAGATTGGACAGCTTCCGTTCCTGAACTGGAATATCCATACCTTCAACATATTTATGGCTTTTACAATGCAGAAAAAAACGTTTCGAATGTACATTTACCTACCGAAGGACATGATTTTGGCATCAACAAACGCAAAGCTGTTTACGATTTCTTTATCTCCACTTTCAGTCTTGACCGTAGCAAGTTAGATGAAAGTAAAGTAACCATCGAAGCCAAAGAAGCGATGTACAGTTTTGGTGCAAAAGGTGAAAAGATGCCTGTTAATGCTATCAAAAGTTTCGATCAGGTAGAAAAATACTTCAATAAAAAAACCGACGCTAAAATCCATTCGGATATCGATTTGGAAAAACGTGCTCAAACTTTTGTTGATTCGCTTCATTTGAACGATAAAGAGAAATCAGCTCGCATAAAAGCAGTAATAACAAAACACATGAAAGCTGTACGCGACTGGCATAACGAGCATCCTTACACGTTGGTTCCCGAAGGCATCAACCCTATAACAGGTGCTGTTTTTAATAAAATTCATCGTGAAGTGATCATTAACTCTACAAAACCGGCATTGGTTCACGAAGCATTAATGACTGGGCTACGCAAAGACCTGACCGAAGCGCAGGTTGAGAAAATACTTGATCTTTACACTATCGGAAAAGTAGCATTCACTATGAAGGGCTACCGTGCCATTGTGCCGAACATTACTGAGAAAGAAGAAACCTATATTCTCACTCAACTAAAACTGGCACGCGAACAAGCTGTTGATTATAAAAGTATGAAAGGTATTTCTACCATCTTTGAAATTTATAAAGATAAATGCGAAAAATATCTGAATGAAAATGGGCGTAGCTGGAAACAGATGTATCGTGATTTTACGAACAAAATAAAAGCTGAAAAAGAAGCTGCGAAGAAAGCAGGAGCTGAAAAGAAATAGTTCTTCTTCCTTCATAAGTACGTCACAAGAATTAGTTTATATTAATATGAGTTCGATGTAAAGACTAGTCCGTTAGGACTCAACGATCAATAGAAGACGTATTTTATTTTGATTGATTTCCCGTAGGGAATCGATATATTTATCTCCTAACGGGGAATTTAATCCCTGAAATGACATATTTCTATAGATATAAATTCCCCACGGGAATATTGATAAATGTAATTCAACTAGTTATACAAATTTTTATATCGAACTCACATTAAACTAATTTCGAGCACGTATTTAGCACAAAAGTAGTTGCCTGAATTTGGCTTTCCAGATCTTGTTTTAGTGTATATATACAGTTTTTATACAGTTTATCAACAAAACAGGCCCAACTTTCAGGTATAGGATAAACGAACGATGAACGAACGATCGACGAAGGATGAGCGAAGGATGGGAAAGCTATTATTATTCTCTTTTTATGCAATTCTACATACAAACAATTAAAAAAAGAGCAAAGTCTAAAAGCAATCTTGCTACCGAAGGCTTGAGTGGTCAGGTCGGTATTTGTATCGGTACATCCTTCGGAACATGAAGGAGATCGGTAGGCTTATTTCTTGTAGTCGCAAACTTCACCCCGGTTCAGCAACCGATTATTATTCCCAATAATAGTAAGTGAAGATACTCACACTAAAACTTCCAAATGATAACCGGAACTTAAGACAACGTGAGTTCAACATAAGGATTCATATAACTAGTTGAACCCAAATTGTTAATGTTCCAAGCGGAAATTTGTATTCATGGAATCAGTTAGTTTTGGTATCGAATTCCCCGTTAAGGGATAAATAGCTAAATCCTCTAACGGGAAATTAATCCACTCAGAATTATATTCCTATTGATATTTGAGTCCTAACGGACTAATGTTTATACCAGACTTACGTTGGTTTAAAGCTTTTCTTCGACGGATGACTATTTAAGCGTACAACCGGACAGACTTAAAATTAAACTATCCGATAAATTTCCATGATGTGTTCCAGAATTTTATCGAAATCAATTTTTAAATCAATCAGCTCGCCGCTGTGAACATCAAACACCCAACCATGCACGGTGAGTCCTCTTTCTTTAATGGCTCTTTGTACGTCGGGGGTTTTAATCACATTTACACATTGCTCCTGCACGTTTAGTTCTACCAGACGTTTATATTTTTCTTCTTCGTCGGTCACCAGTGCCAATTCGTCTTTATGTAAGCGGTATACATCGCGAATGTTCCGAAGCCACGGATTCAGAATTCCCAGGTCGGCCGATTGCATAGCCGCTTTCACCCCGTTGCAGTAATAATGTCCGCAAATGACCACATGCTGCACTTTCAATGTACTTACGGCGTAACTGATAACCGACATGGAGCTCAAATCGGTATTCGGAACCATGTTGGCCAGGTTGCGGTGCACAAAAACTTCACCCGGTTGAGCGCCCATAAGTTCCTCGGTGCTTACGCGGCTATCCGAACACCCGATGTAAAGAATATGCGGCTTCTGACCCAGCGATAAATTTTTAAAATAGTTTTCGTCTGTTTTAATTTTCTCTTTAATCCATTTCTGGTTATTTGCAAAGATATGTCTGATTTCCATTCGGTGAAGTCATCTTGACTTTTTGTTTTGTTTAATTTTTTTGAATAATATGATCATGAATGCTATGTAATTGAAGCTTTTCCAGCTAGAAACAGTAACATCAAATCTATTTAATAAAGATCTAAAACTATCCATCCATGCATT
>JAATGT010000063.1 GCA_015654525.1 Bacteroidales bacterium | reverse complement strand
TTAGTTTCCTTGTTTAAGGCTTCAATCTCCAATTCGTTGATTGCGGTTTCCAGCTTATATAGCGATGCTTTGTAAAATTTATCCATTCAAATGGTCAAAGATTTTATAATATCAGACAATGGACTTTCGGACTGCTCTTTTGAAAGTGCCGTTTGTTCTGGGAATTGAGCGTTTTTTTATTTGGTGCTGTTGTGGCATTTAGTATTAATATGATTACTTGTCAGACTGTTACAACTGACTTGGCGACACACCAAACTCCTTTTTAAATGCGAACGAAAAGTGCGATAAATCTTCGAATCCCAAATCAATGTAGATGTCGGAAGGCTTTTGCTTTTGCTCAATCAGAAAGCGGGCTTCCTGCAATCGTCTTTTTATTAACCAACGATTGGGTGCTTCATTAAAAATCTGTTTGAAGTCTCTTTTAAAAGCCGATATGCTACGCCCCGTAAGAAATGCAAAGCGTTCTACGCTTACATTGAATTTGTAGTTCTTCTGCATAAACTCCTCTAAATCTATTCTGCCCGGAATACCGAAGTCAAAAAGGACGTCCGACATTTCGGGATGCAATTGCAGAAGAATAAGCAATAATTCTTCCCGCTTTAAATCTGCAAAGGACTTGCTGATTTTTCCTTCATTGTTGTAATATGGTTCTAACGAAAGCAGGAAGCTATTTATAAGGTTGCTTTTTTTGAGCTTAACAAAAGCACCTTTGGATTTATATTGATGATAAATGACAGCGTGCTTTTTTTGAAAATCCTTTAAAAAAGGTTCATCAAAAATGAAAACTACTTTCTCGAACTCATTATTTTCTTTCAGCTTGTTATAACGAGCCAACCTGTTTTTACGTACAATACAGCTATCGCCTGCTTTTAGTGTATAATGCTTATTACCATCATAACCGTTCATTGTTCCTTTTGCCAGATACAAAAAGAAATGTTCCGCAATGAACTGTTCAGGCGAAATTTTAGGTCCTACATAACAAGATATAATTTCAGATAATTTCATTTTCTGTTATTTTATATTTTTCCACCACTGTGTGAATACCTGTGTATCGTCTTTCAGGTTTACCAATTCGCCAATCATAGGTGTTGCCAGCCTGTAAACTTTATTTTGGGAGAATTTTGTAATTTCTTCTAAAGGTTCACTCCAGGGGTGTTTACCCAGAGTGAATTTGGAATGATGTACAGGCAGCAGGTTTTTAGCTTTCAGTTCTGTAGTTGCCAATGCCACTTCTTCGGGAAGCTCGTGTACCGATTGCCAGGCTTTATCGTACTGACCACACTCCATAATTGCCCAGTCAATTGCAGGATATTGTTCAGCAATACCTTTAAAACGTTCGCTATAACCACCATCGCCACTGTAATAAATATTCAGTGCAGGGGATTGTATGAAAAATGAGAGCCATAAACTTTTATCTCTTGTAAAACCCCTGCCGGAACTGTGATGCGTGGTTTCTGTGAAAATGGTAAAGCCTTGTTTCACTTCTACTTTATCGCCCCAGTCTTTTTCCAGAATTTGCTGGGGAGTATAGCCCCATCTTTCATAATGAGCACCTGCACCCAAACCACAAACTACAAATTTTACTTTGTGTTGTAATGCCTTTACGGTTTCGTAATCCAGGTGGTCGTAATGGTCGTGGGAAAGCAGCATATAATCTATCTCCGGCATATCATCAACGGTATAAACATCACTACCTTTATAAGATTTTAAACCCCAGGGAAAAGGCGATGCCATACCGCTAAAAACAGGGTCGACCAATATTTTCACACCATCTAATTGTAAAAAGAAAGACGAATGCCCAAACCAAACCATTACATTATTATCTGATGGAATAGCTTTGATATTTGTTTTTATTGATGGAAGTGTATCTACAGGCTCACGGTGCGGATAGTCTTTAAACAGCGTTTTCCATAGTTCTCCCAACATACTGTAACCTTCAGAGATAGTTGGTTTTTCTGTAAAGTTTCTAAATTTTGCGTCTTTATAGTTTGGCGAATTTTTTACCCGTTCCAACCGTTCGCCTTTTGGCAATGT
>JAATGT010000255.1 GCA_015654525.1 Bacteroidales bacterium | reverse complement strand
TATTGTTAGCACTAGTTTTGACAAGCAATTCTAATAGCTTAATATCCTCTGTTTTCAGTTTTATATATCTCATATTGAGACAAATATACTAATTTAATCCCATATTGCCAAATAAATGGGGCATTATATTATTCCTATTACTTAACACTTAAAAACAATACAGAATATGAATTTTATCCAAAAAGCCAAATTGACCTCTTACGAACTTGTTGTAAAAGAATCGAAAAACAATCCAAAGGCCATGGCGCTTATCCCCGCCTTTGCCGAAGGTATTAATGAGCTCGAATCAATCAATACGCAGATTGAAGATGCAGCCATTCAGCAAATAAAAGACATCGGCGGTGTTACTACTAACAAAGATACCCAGATGGACGACCTCTGCGATTTGCTAGTGGATGTGTCGGGAGCTGTGCATACATACGCCCTCAAGAAAAAGGATGAAGCACTGGCCACCAAGGTAAACTACAACGAAAACAAGATCGACAAAATGTCGCGTACCGATCTGATAAGTGCCTCGGGAGCCGTAGTGGAAGAAGCCGGTAAAATAGCACCCGAAGATCTGCTGATTCAGGGAATAAGCGCTGAAGAATTGAAAGATTTCAATGATGTTTACCTTGCATACAAAACAGTAAGCACCGAGCCACGCGAAGCTAAAATCGAACGCTCGGGTTACACCAAACAGATAGCCAATTTGTTTGTAGAAGCCACCAATCTAAAGAAAAAAACGCTCGACCGTCTGGCCACTCAGTTTAAACGGAAAGACCCCGATTTTTATCAAAAATATCAGGCAGCTTCCATCATATTTTATAGACGAAGTTCCAAAAAATCGACCGACAGCGGCGCCGCTACCGACACAAAAAGCTAAGCCCCACTCCTACCAAAACAAATACGGGTGTTGCACACTGACGCAACATCCGTATTTTTATATCCACGTACGCATCAACAATTCATACAATAGTTGGGTTAACTAAAATAAAGTATTTATCTTTGGGGTGGGATTAATAAAAAAGCTTTGATACGCATAAAATGGTAACTTATTAAATTCCTGTATAAGCACCCATGTTAAACACACAGCAAAACATCAGAATACTAACAAGTAATTACTTAGCAATAAATAAACAGAAAAATAAAGTTTATATAAGGTCACCTAGGTGTTGATATAAATTGTTAGGAGTAAGTGTAAAAAAAACAAGAAACAATAACTGAATAAGAAACTCAAATCATTTAGCCCGACTATATTGAGAAACAGTTGACAACTCAAATTTTATGTAAAATCACAATGAAAAACTTAAAGCAAAATTATCAAACAATCAACATTCTGATTTTTCTTGTATCAATTATCTGTTTTTTTTCCAGCTTCGGCAATGGAACTAAAAACGAAGTTAAAAGACTAAAGTTTAAGGAATTTCCAGACAGTTTACAAAATATAGATATGCAGTTCCAAATTTCAAGTATTAAGCCGAATAAACACTATAAGTATTGGCAGTGCAAATACATACAATACTGTGGTTTCATGGTTGACGAAAATGGGAAACAAGTTCAAAAAGGAGAAATAATTTATTTACGGGGTGACTCTAGCAAATACAAAAGATTAGCCGACGAATATTGTACATACAATCTGTTTCCTGAAAATGATCATGACCCAATTTTAGGTTTTTATATTGTAGCGGTAAATGATTTAGATAAGGTTGAACTAATAGATAAAGGAAACATAGATTTGTTTATTGGAGAAATTGATAATTTCAAAGAAGCTGCATTTGTCGTTAATTTACATCATTTTTATCCGTATTCATATGCTGAAACTGACTCTACTTATATCTTTAATGCTTCTCATATAAACGGAACTGCTGTTCTAAAATTGAATAAAAAAGGAGGTCTTAGAATTGTACAGTGGAAAGAAAGAGTAGAAGACAAATATCACCCACGAGACATATTTTAAACCATAAAACACAGAAAACAGTTCTCTCCTATTTAGAAAAGTTCATATATTATTAGACTTCATATAACTCGACAAAAAAGATAAAACACCATACACCTAATACATAGGCTTCCTGCGGTCAGAACGACCCAACAAGGAAGCGTAGGTTGAAGCGTATTCACGTTGTCGCACATTGTCTGAACCTTGATTCAGCTGATTAATCAGATAAAAACAGATACTCTGAAATCACATTAATAGAGAAAGGAAAAGAGCTTAAAATTCAAAAGGCTAATTAATACAAAATACAAACAAATCTGAATTACCAGACTATCTGCTAAATCATTTAATCTGATATA
>JAATGT010000010.1 GCA_015654525.1 Bacteroidales bacterium | reverse complement strand
GCGACCTCTTCCTTACCAAGGAAGTGCTCTACCACTGAGCTACAACAGCAATGTGAGCGAAAGACGGGACTCAAACCCGCGACCCTCAGCTTGGAAGGCTAATGCTCTATCAACTGAGCTACTTTCGCAAAATAATTCATAATTCATAATTCATAATTCATAATTATGAATTATGAAAGTGGGCAGTGAAGGATTCGAACCTCCGAAGTCGAAAGACAGCTGAGTTACAGTCAGCCCCAGTTGGCCACTTTGGTAACTGCCCATTGTTTTTCCAAAAGCAGTGCAAAGATAGCTTAATTTACTGAGACTACCAAATTATATTTGCCATTTTTATAGCTGTAACAGCGGCTTCTACGCCTTTATTTCCAAGCACTCCACCTGCACGGTCAAGTGCCTGTTGTAAGGTACTGGTCGTGAGTACTCCAAAAATAACAGGACAGCCATCTGTACGTGTATTGAGGTTTGATATACCAGAAGTAACGCCTTGACACACATAATCGAAATGAGGTGTATCTCCCTGAATTACACAACCAAGTACTATAATAGCCGAATATTTGTGCACCTTAATATTATCAATAATACAATAATAATCGTCCAACAATTGTTTGGCTGCAAAAGTCAATTCAAAAGTACCGGGCACATGAACTATTTTTATCTGCGAATCTCTAACACCATTATCGATCAGAGAATCGATAGCACCCTGAAGCAAAGCATGCGTAATTTGAGAATTCCAATCGGCTACGGCAATAGCATATTGCTGATCGGACACTTTCTTTTTGTCAGGCATTAAATCTGCATTGTAATCTGATAAATTGTGATATTGTGTGGCCATACATTTAATGGTTAATGATTAATTACAAACGAAAGCTACTTGTTATATGACAAAAAAGCTACTTCGTTTGTTGAAGCAGCTTTTCGTTTATGATTTGTTGTTTCAAAAAAAATATTATTTTTGAACCCGAGCTAAATACTTGTCTATATCGGCAGCTTCGGGGCTCTTTGGATATTTTTCTTTAATGGTCGTATAAGCTTTTTCGGCTTTTTCTGGTTCTTTTAGCGATTCGTACACCAAACCAACTTTTTTAAGATATATAGGACTCATCACGACATTCTCTTTATCGGCCGCTTTTTCGAAATAGCTGATGGCTTTCGATGTTTCGCCCAGTTCCACATAACAATCACCGGTCAAACCAATAACTGAAGTTGTAAAGTATGTATCTTTACCATCAAATTGAGAAAGATATTTAACTGCATTTTCGTATTGGCCAAGCTTATAATAACATATTCCGGCATAAGCAGCAGCCAATTTACCCGAAGAGGTAATTCCATAATCAGAAGCAATTTCTTTAAAACCAATAGCTTCAACACCATGCCCTTCGAGGGCTAGGCGGAAAGAATCTTTAGCGAAAAAAGCTTGTGCTTTGTACATTTCATTTTCAGCAGCGACTTCGCGTGGTTGCAGATAAAAATTGCGAAATGACAAGACTATTAAAACAACCAGCACGATAGCACCAACACCCATTAATATTTGCTTCTGGTATTTTTCAATAAACGCCTCAGTTGAAGTCAATGCATGTTCTACGTTTACCAATTCGTCGTGTTTTTTTTCCTCTTTTTTCGACATAAGATTATATTATTAATTCCTTTTTGTTAATGTATTCTTTTAATCAGAGTTGCAAAAGTAGATATTTTCTTTTAGATAACGAAATTTTAGCTTGAGTTTTTTCATAGCCATTTTAAATGAGAAGATGAATTCTTAAATAAAAGATTCGAATAAACATTTAACTATAAAATACAACCAATGATATACAATTCCAAAATAATATCATATCTTTGCATCAGAAAAACGACCGCATTGTTCTGAGATTGGAAAACTCAACGTTAAAAAATTAACGAGTAATGGCTGGCTTTTAATGGCGGGCTGCGCCTTCGGGTATCCATAGTGGACGGCAGATTACAACGAAAACTGACACCTCAAATCCTATTTATTTAGGAGTTTTCTCAACTAATGGCAATGCGGTTTTCGTATCCAAAAAATCCCGAAAATCAAAATGATTTTCGGGATTTTTTGGATATTACAACTACATATAGCATTAACTACCAGTGACCTTCGAACATAAAATCAACTAACGCTACTCAATACATTCCACGCTTTTTCTACTGTTTTTACATCGGAGAATATCACCGAACGACGGTTATTTTGTTCCCGAAGCTGACACTGGCGGGGATGCGAAGTCATATATTGCAATAAAGCACCAAACGTAGGCGAAGAATAATAAGGTGACTGCGGATTAGACACCAGAAAGGCTGTCATACGTTCGTTTTTAAGTACGAGTTTTTCAATGCCATAACGCATTGCCAACCAACGCAGACGCACTACCAACATCAAGCTTCGGCCTTCGGCAGGAATTTTTCCAAAACGATCTTCTAGCCTGTTTTCAAATTCAAGTAACTCTTCTTCATTGGTAATATTATCCAACTCACGATACAGGCTAATACGTTCCGAAACATTTTCGATATAATCGCTCGAGAACAATACCTCTAGATCAGAATCAATCTGACAATCAGAAACAAAAGCTGTTGAACTGGCATTAGCAGCCCGCTCATCAGCATACAGATCTGCAAACTCTTCATCCTTCAATTCATGTACGGCTTCGTTCAGAATTTTCTGATAGGTTTCATAACCCAGGTCGGCAATAAATCCGCTTTGCTCCGCTCCCAGCATGTTTCCGGCACCGCGAATATCAAGATCCTGCATAGCAATATTAAAGCCACTACCCAATTCGGCAAACGTTTCAAGCGCTTGCAAACGGCGACGAGCTTCGGGGGTAAGCAAACTCATTTCGGGAGCCATCAGATAACAAAAGGCTTTGCGATTACTACGTCCCACCCTACCCCGTAACTGATGTAAATCGCTCAAACCAAAATTGTGCGCACTATTTATAATAATCGTATTGGCATTCGGAATGTCAATACCCGATTCGATAATAGTAGTAGCCACCAATACATCGTATTCGTAATCAATAAAGTCGACAATGATCTCCTCTAACTTATCGGCCGGCATTTGTCCGTGACCTACCGCTACCCTACAACCAGGTACAAGCCGCTTAATCATTGCCTCAATATTGTAAATACTTTGAATGCGATTATTTACAAAAAACACCTGACCATTTCGATTCATCTCCAACTGGATGGCTTCGCGAATAACATCTTCATCAAACAGATGAATTTCGGTTTGTACAGGATAGCGGTTAGGAGGAGGCGTATTGATAATAGACAAATCACGTGCTCCCATCAACGAAAACTGCAAGGTACGTGGAATCGGCGTAGCCGTCATGGTAAGTGTATCCACATTCACCTTCATTTCTTTGAGCTTTTCTTTCACCGTAACGCCAAACTTTTGTTCTTCATCAATGATAAGCAAACCAAAATCTTTAAACTTAACACTTTTGCCCACCAGTTTGTGCGTGCCAATAACAATATCAATATCACCTTTGGCCAATCTTTCGAGAACTTCCTTGGATTGCGCCGAACTACGGGCACGACTCAAATAATCTACCGTAACCGGAAAATCCTTAAAACGATCTTTAAACGAATTATAATGCTGCAAAGCCAACACAGTAGTAGGAACAAGTACTGCAACCTGCTTACTATCGGTAGCAGCCTTAAACGCAGCGCGCATAGCCACTTCGGTTTTTCCAAATCCCACATCACCACACACCAGTCGATCCATAGGTAAAGCAGACTGCATATCCTTTTTTACATCAGCTGTAGCTTTCACCTGATCGGGAGTATCTTCATAAATAAATGAAGCTTCAAGTTCTTGTTGCAAGTAGCTATCGGGCGAATACTGAAAACCCTGCTCAGCTTTGCGCTTAGCGTAAAGCTTTATCAGCTCACGGGCAATATCTTTTACTTTCGATTTGGTACGTTCCTTCAAACGTTCCCAGGCACCCGAACCAAGCTTATTGATACGTGGCGCCTCACCTTCCTTACCTTTATATTTGGAAATGCGGTGTAAAGCATGAATACTTACAAAAATGATATCATCATCCTTGTAGATAAGCTTTACCATCTCCTGCATCTTTCCATTTACATTGGTTCGAACCAACCCACCAAAAGTTCCCACTCCATGATCCACATGTACCATATAATCCCCAATCTGGAATTGGTTAAGCTCTTTGAGAGTCATCACCACCTTGCCAAGGCGGGTTTTATCTGTTTTAAGCTGAAACTTATGGAAACGATCGAAGATCTGATGGTCGGTATAACAAAGCAAAGACAGATCATGATCCACAAAACCTTCGTGCAAGGTATTCTTTATTGGTTGAAAAGGTATGTCGGTACCTCGATCAGCAAAAATAGCCGCAATACGATCGGTTTGCTTAACGCTATCACTGAGGATATAAAGCTTATACCCGTCATCCAGTTTTTGCTTCAGATTATCTGAAACCAAATCAAAGTTTTTATGAAAGATAGGTTGAGGCGAGGTATCGAAATGAATGGTCGATTTAGCATGAAAATAAGATTTATCACCCAATTCAAGAATGCGGAATACTTCCAACTGTTTTACAAAATCATTACCGGTTATTTGACTTTTGGCCAAATGTGGAGTTTTATGTTCCGTTTCGTTGGCTTTCACCAGTGCTTCGTCGTAAAGTTGATTAATACGTTCGCGTGCGAATCCAACATTTGAAAAAGTAAACCAGCTATTCGCTGGTATAAATTCGAAAAACGACACATGAGGAGAAACTTTGTCGAGTTGTAAATCAGGAATTATTATTATTTCCGATTTCTTTTCTTGAGATAGTTGTGTCTCAATATCAAAAATGCGGATTGATTCTATTTCATCACCAAAAAAGTCGCACCGATAAGGTAGCTCATTTGCAAAAGAAAAAATATCAACAATACTACCACGTACCGAAAATTGTCCGGGTTCGTATACAAAATCGACCCGTTCAAAACCATATTCGAGAAGCATTTCCACCACAAAATCAATTCCCAGACTTTCACCTACACGCATCCTTAGCATACGTGTTTTAATGCTTTGAGCCGAAACCACTTTTTGCATCAATGATTCCGGATAAGTTACCAAAACTATAGGTGCCGAAACATTAGCAAGCCGGTTAAGGACTTCGGTTCGTAGAATTTCATTTGATGTGTCCAGTTGTGATAATTTAATGGCGCGCTTAAACGAAGAGGGGAAGAAAAAAACTTCGTCGGTAGAAAGTATCTGCTTTAAATCATTGTACAGATAGGCTGCTTCGTCGGCGTCATCCATCACAATAATCTGCGTATTGGGCTTAGCTTTAAAAAGAGAAGCAATGACCAAAGCAGACGAAGATCCGCTCAAACCGGAAATTTTTAAATTCGATTCGAGTGAAGAAGCCCATTTTACAAGTGATTCAACCTGCGGATGATGAGCATAAAGTTGTTGAAAGTCAGAAAGAGTCAATATAAAATAGTTAGCCTCCCCCAACCCCTCCAAAGGAAGGGAGAAAGAGCGGGTTTAATATATTACATAAAAATCATTTTGAAACACCTTAAAAAGTCCCCCTTGGGGGATTAGGGGGCTAGTACTCCACTTTATCTTCAGCCTTTGTCCAGGCTTCAAAGGCTATAATGGCCTCTTCAGATAATAGTTGGATAGTTTTTACTTTTCTATTTTCAGGTTTCAGTTCTATCTCATCGTATATAAACGAATCATCAAACCCTATATTCTTTGCATCGGTTTTTGTATTGCCATAATACATTTTATCTAAATGAGCCCAATACACCGCCCCTAAACACATAGGACAAGGTTCGCAAGAAGTATATATTTCGCAGCCGGCTAAATCAAATGTACCTAATTTCTTCGAGGCTTTACGAATGGCATTCACTTCGGCATGCGCTGTAGGGTCTGTATTCGCAGTTACCCGGTTTACACCGGTTGCAACAATCTTACCATCCTTAACAATAACTGCTCCAAAAGGGCCACCTCCATTTTTTATATTATCAACAGACAAAGCTATAGCTTTGCGCATAAATTTCTTGTTATAATCCATAAATTTTCATCCAGACAAAAAGGATACAAAGATAGCATTTTTTCTAACAGCTATCGAATGTGTGATAATTTTTATAATTCTAAAGATTCTGTCAATATTCAACCAATTTATGTCCTACAACAGCATTTTGTATAACAATTGCAACATGTATTACAAAAAATGATTTATTTAGCATTTGCCTTTTTTGACTGCGCGAAATATCAATTGATAAATGAATACATACAAATTCACTGGTTTTATAATCATTTTTCACAAAAACAATTTCAATCTGAAACAAACATTGGTTGTACGAATTACTAAAACCAAACAAATCATCTTTTTTGTAATAAATTGTTGATAAATATTCATATCCAAAAAACAGTATTTAACAGCAAATATCTTATATTTGCAGTAATTACTAACAAAATTAAAACTACGTGTAATTAATTCAACGAATTTCAAGTAGACCGAAACACATTTTTGACGTAAAAACAAACAAATATTTGAATTAAGAATTTAGTAATAACAAAAAAAACTATTTTATGATTAAACATTTAAAGTTCTTAGTGTTCTCTTTATTGTTGTTCTCAACAGCGATAAACGCACAAGTAACAACATCTGCATTAAGCGGAAAGATTAGCTCCAATAATGAGCCTATCATCGGGGCGACAGTAATTGCAACTCACACTCCTTCAGGAACTACTTATGGGGCTGTCTCGAACGAAAAAGGACGCTATTTTATTCAGGGTATGCGTGTAGGTGGTCCGTATACGATTGTGATTTCTTATATTGGTTACAGCAAAGTTGAATTTACTGATGTTTATCTTGCTCTTGGTGAAACGTCAACCATCAATGCTCTATTAAAAGAATCATCACAACAATTAAATGAAGTGGTTGTAACCACAAAAGCAGGAGTTAAAAGTGCAGCAGGTGGAGCTGCAAGCAATTTCAATTCAAAACAAATTGCGAATACTCCTACAGTTGACCGCAATATATATGATATTGCTAAGATGTCACCACTAGTTGCATCTTCAAAGGTTGGAGGTCTCTCTATTGCGGGTTCAAATAATCGTTACAATTCATTTCAGATTGACGGTACAGTGAGCAACGATGTCTACGGATTGGCCGGTAATGGTACTAATGGTGGTCAAACTGGTACAAACCCAATTTCACTTGATGCGATTCAGGAGATTCAGGTAGTCATTGCTCCATTCGATGTTCGTCAAAGTGGTTTTACGGGTGGTGGTATTAATGCTATCACTAAATCGGGTACTAATAAGTTCGCAGGATCTGCTTACGGTTACTACACTAATCAGGATATGTATGGAAACTGGAGTCAGGTGAATAATGTAAAATCACCGTTGGAGAAAGAATCTACTAAAACAGCCGGATTTACATATGGCGGTCCTATTATCAAAGACAAACTCTTCTTTTTTGCCAACGCAGAGTACAAATATGATACTTATCCTAATGATTATTATCCGGGATATACAAGTGGCTATTTATCACAAGCTGAAGCTAAAGTAATTAATGACAGATATGCTCAAATCACAGGCAATAGCGACAGTTATGGACAACCAAGCGTTGATACAAAAGGTCTCTCACTTTTAGGTCGTATCGATTGGAATATTAACAAAAACAACAAATTCTCATTGCGTTATCAGTACAATGATTCCTATAAAGATGTTATTGGGTCAAGTTCAACAACTTACTATTTTGCAAATAGTAACTATCGCATGTTGGATAAGACCAATTCATTTGTTGCAGAATTGAATTCCCGTATCAGTAATTCTTTATCAAATGAAGCACGTGCCGGTGCTACATATGTACGTGATAAGCGTGAAGTACCTTATCAGGGTCCAAATATAACTATAGCAAATGTTGGTGGCACATACAATACAACGACAGGTGTATGGGGACAGGGTAGTAAAACTGCCTACATAGGAACTGAATATTCTTCAGGTGCTAACAAGCTTAATCAAGATATTTATACATTTGAGGACAACCTTACATGGTATCATGGTGACCACACCCTCACGGTTGGAACACATAATGAAATTTACAAAATGTATAACCTCTTTATTCAGGCCTCTACAGGAGCATACTACTACAATTCGCTTAATGATTTCCTCAACGATAATGCCTGGAAATTTGCATATAATTATTCCGATTATAACTTGACAGGAAGTTACCAATGGGCAGCAACAGTGAATGCGGGACAATTCGGTTTTTACGCTCAAGATAAATGGAATATTACAAATAACTTGAATTTGACGTACGGAGTTCGTGTTGATATTCCTACATTTTTCAACAGCCCAACAGCAAATGACGCATTTAACGCAAGCACTTACGCAACTACCTACGGTGTAAAAGTAGGAGAAGTTCCTTCTACTAAACTGATGTGGTCTCCACGTCTTGGTTTCCGTTGGTACACTGACAATAGTCATAAAACTTTAATTCGTGGTGGAGCAGGACTCTTCACTGGGCGCGTACCATTTGTATGGATGGCAAACAACTGGAGCAATACTGGAGTAGAAATGAAAGGTACTACCATTACAAGTAGTGTTCCTAAATTTGGTACATATGGAAATGATGCTTTGGCAGCAATGAATTCTGCAACTGGAACAGCATCAAAGCCAACGATTAACACCGTATCAAAAGATTTCAAGTTTCCACAAGTATTCCGTGTTAATCTTGCATTAGAACAAACATTACCTTACGATATAAAAATGACACTCGAAGGATTGTATTCAAAAACAATGAATAACGTGTGGTTCGAAAACCTTGCATTAGTAGATAATGGTAAGAAAGTGTATGCTGTTAGTGCGGACGATGCAAATTCTGCTACAACATATTACTCAGTACCTACTAACAGTTATTCTGCAATTGTAAACTTGAAAAACACAAATAAAGGTTATACATACGCATTAAGCGGTAAGTTAGAAAAGAGTTTTAATTTCGGTCTCGACTTAACAGCTGCTTATACATTTGGCCATGCTTATTCTGTAAATGATGGAACAAGCTCCGTTGCTCTTTCTAACTGGAAGTACAACTACTCCAAAAATCCGAACGATGCGAACGAGCTATCCTACTCTGTGTTTGATGTTCCACACCGTATATTGGCACAAGTATCTTATACTACTCCGAAGTATTTGAACAAGCGCCTTGCTACAGTTATAGCTCTCAACTACAATGGATTTAATGGTATGCGTTATAGCTTAACAATGAATGAAACTGCAGATTTTAACGGCGATTCGCAGAAAGGAAATTCTCTTCTTTATATACCAACTACCGATGAACTCGCCAAGATGACTTTTACTACAGCGGCAGATCGTACCAGTTACGAAAGTTGGATTGAAGGTGACAGTTATGCAAAGGATCATCGCGGTCAGTATGCAAAACGTTATTCTAATAGCGCTCCCTGGGAAAATCATTTCGACCTCCATTTGGCAGAAGATTTCTTTTATTCAAAAGAGGGCAGTAACAAAATCTCGCTTTCTTTTGATGTCATGAACATTGGCAATATGATAGATAAAAATTGGGGAGCAGTATATTCGTCTGCTTACACAGTATCACCTCTGAAGGTAACAAAACTTACTGCAAATTCTAACGGTGATATGGTTCCTACCTATTCATATCAGACTTCAAGTGTATCTAAGAGTGATTTTCTAAGTCGCTGGCATTTACAAGTTGGCTTGAAAGTTACATTCTAACACATAACCAATATTATCTTTTTAAAAGAGGCTGTCCTTTTGGACAGCCTCTTTTTTATGTCATTATCTTCCATCCCATCAAACAATAAAAATCCCCTCCATATTTTTACATCTGGAAAGGATTCTTGTTTTAGCAGCTTTAATCAGGCTTTCGGAGCCTCGGAAGTATCCGTTTTTCCTCCTTTAGAAGTACCTATACGCTGAAGAATGGAAGTGATGGTATAATCGTCCACCCTGGTGGCATCAATGCCGCGATACAGCGCTTTTCCGGTATCGGTAATCAACACAATCTGGTCCCACAATTCGTTATAAGTACCATTGTTTTCATCGGTGTGGCGGTTGCGCTCAGTCAATCTGAAGTTCTGATCGCTCCCTTTCGCATCCAGTTCGTCAGCCAACCCTTTGAGTTTATCCCACCAAAGCCGGTTTAAGTCCCTTGGTTTGCAACACAGTCAGGTTCGCATTCAAACCAATCAGTAGTTGACGGAGGCTTTGTGCCACCGCTTCCGAACCTCCCGCCATGGATACTTTCGCGCAGTTCACGCAAGCCCAAAGAATCGGCCTTTACAGTCATTTGCCCGTCAGCCATTTCAAGGTACACTTCTACCTTATTTGCACTCAGGCGCACTTCTTTGATCAGTTTTTTAATCTCTTCGGTAATCTCTGCAGCTTCTTTGGTCAGAACTCCCGAAGAGGCCAACTGAGAACACACCCCGATTAAAGCTTCCAGACGTTTTACAAAATCTTCGGAAAAAGTATCCGAAAATTCTGTAAACTGTGCCAAATCGGCACGCAACCGTTGAACCAAATAATTTCCAAGACCAATAAAGTCTTCAACCTTACAAGTAAATTTTCTTTTTACATTCATGCAATTCTTTTTTAGTTATTAATTAAGATTATTATTTAGTTCTGAGTTATAGAACTATGGGTTATGAGTTCTGCATCACACAGATGAGTCACTACATCATCCAGCAGATGTACTGCATCACATAGTTGAGTATTGCAGTAAACCAATCGGGTCCTTATTCAATATTTTAGTTCTACAAAAGCATCGGCCGAGCACTATCAGATTCCCGAAAACCAGCATCGGCAAAGGGTTTCCATCCATTCATGCCATTGCTTATATTTTTAGCTTTTGAGATGCGAAAATTATTTATTTTTTTTAATTCCACCAATAGTTATATAAAAAAGTTTTCAACATTTTTTCAACAAACTATATATAGCTATAAAAGTATGTTACAAAATATATACCTTCATTTAGCCTCGGAAAATAAATATAAGATTAGGTAGTTCAAGCACAAATATAGTACAGGCAATCGTGGTGCGTAATGACGAACAGGACGCTCCTACGAAGCTAAATTCACTTGAGACATGAACGATCTACAAACAGAATGCCCATATAAAGCATCGTTAATTTCATGCATTACATAAACATTGTTATCTACAAAAAGCTCCGGAGGAGCAATCTCTTTGTAGAACATATGTATCCCACAAATTCTGAGCTCCGGAGGAGCGACCTTGATAAACTTCTTTATCACTAAAATCATGGTATGCAACGACGAACAGGGCGCTCCTACGGAGCCAAATTCACTTGAGACATGAACGATCTACAAACAGAATACTCCTACGGAGCATCGTTAATTTCACGCAATACATAAACATTGTTATCTACAAAAAGCTCCGGAGGAGCAATCTCTTTGTAGAACATATGTATCCCACAAATTCTGAGCTCCGGAGGAGCGACCTGTTCGAAGAAATTCACTGCTAAGCATTAGCAGTGCCCACAACAAGACACAAAAAAAGGCTATGGAAAAATCCACAGCCCCTTTTTTCATTATTATAATGCGCTAATTACATTGCATTAATTTCTTTGTTGATTGCTTCAAAATCGGCATCCATTTTCAGACGGTAATACAAAGTTTTGAGTGTTTTCTTAAACTCAACTTCTTTAGGATTAACCTCTGCTGCTTTTTTGAAGAATGGAATAGATTGTTTAAATTCTTCATCCACCTTTTTCATTTCAGCATTATATAGTCTTACATCCTTGATTTTGTTAGCTTCTTCGGCCATTTTCACAGCTTTGTTGTAATACAAACGGCCTTTACCTGCGTAGGCGTCAGCCATTTTAGGATCGAGTTCTATAGCTTTATCAAATGCACCTAAAGCTTCATCATAATTACCTACCGATTCGTCCAGATTACCTTTTACATAGCGATACTGAGCCGAATTAGGTTCGCGGGCAATAGCACTGTTCAAATAAACCAACGCATCATTTGTTTTCTTAGAGAAAATATAATAGTTGATGATATTTTGCAGGAACCATGCATCATTAGGAAACTTTTCGGCACCGGCTTTCAAGGTTTTCAATGCATTTACAGAATCCTTTTGGTTGTTATACTCTTCATAAAGCAATTGATAAACAGCTTTAGTTTCGTAATTTTTATCCTTCAAACTTTCATAATATGCAATAGATTTATCATGCATTTGAGCATTAGAAGCTGCAACGGCTGCATAATAAGTAATCATGTTATAAGTTGAATCCATCTTGATTTCGTTATTCATAATCGGTAATTTTGGGATTTCCAAAAATACGTCAAATGCTTTAACGGTTTCTTTATATTTTTTCTTTTCGAACAAATATGCACCAAAAGCAACCAAGTCTTGTTGAGTTTTGTAGTATTCAGTCAACTTCGATTTAATTTCTTTTGCAAATTTAGGTTTTACTTTTCCTTTTGCATCCGGAACCTGATCCAACTTAATGGCATTGATAAAATAATCATACGATTCAAGAATAGCATTACCCTTTGCAATGGTATCAAAACGCTGATTCAACAATGCTTTTTTATAGGCAGCATCATTTTCTGAATAACCGATCAGTCCGGCTACATACCAGGTCTCAGCTGAATTTTTTGTAGTCGAGTCTTTTAATGCCAATTTAATAGCTTCACGTGCTCCGGCAAAATCCGGGGTTTCCATCAAAGCTTTATTCTTTGCCTTAGAAACATTTGATTTTTGGGCATACGAGAATGTAAAGCTTATTACCAAAAATAATGATAAAATAAGTTTTTTCATGATGAATAAGAGTTTTTTATTATTAGCTTTTTTATTTATATTGTATGCCGTGATACATTTTGCATCACGGCATGGGTTAATTATTATTCTTCTGTTTGCTCTTCCGTTTGTTCTTCTGTTTCTGTCCGGATTTCAGTGTCAGACTGTTCTTCTGCATCGACAATCGGAGTTTCAACACCTTCGGCTTCTTCAACCACCTCTTCTTCAGTTTCCGACAGTACCTTACAAACCGATGCTATTTCATCGTTTCGTTTTCCGAGGTTAATCAGTCGCACACCTTGTGTGGCGCGACCCATAACACGGAAATCGGCTACTTTCAATCGGATAGTGATTCCCGATTTGTTGATAATCATCAGGTCATTTTCATCGGTAACGTTCTTAATAGTTACCAGTTTTCCTGTTTTGTCGGTAATGTTCATGGTTTTTACACCTTTTCCACCACGGTTCGTAACACGATAAACAGGAATAGTATCGCCATTTTCGTCGAGCAGGATATTACCTTCTTCATCCACTTCATCAAGCAACGTCCGTTTTCCGTATCCTTGTTGCGAAACAACCATAATGTTTTCATTATCTTCTTTGTTCACACAAATCATACCTACTACTTCATCTTCAGCATCGTCATCCAGCGTCATACCACGTACGCCTGTAGCCGTACGTCCCATTTCACGAACTTTCGATTCGTGGAAACGAATAGCACGACCATTGCGGTTAGCCATCAGTACTTCCGCATTACCGTCGGTCAAACGCACTTGTATTACCTGATCGTCTTCACGAATAGTAATAGCATTTACCCCGTTCTGACGAGGGCGTGAATAAGCTTCGAGTGATGTTTTTTTGATAACTCCGTTTTTGGTACAGAAAATCAGATAGTGCGACTGTGTATATTCAGGATCATTCAATCCTTTTACACGAATAAAGGCATTCACCTTATCGTCACCATCAATATTAAGCATATTTTGAATAGCACGCCCTTTTGAGTTTTTACTTCCTTCGGGTATATCGTACACTTTCAACCAGTAACATTTACCTTTTGATGTAAAGAACAACATGGTGTTGTGCATCGAAGCCGGATAGATGTATTCAATAAAGTCTTCATCGCGCGAATCGCTTCCTTTTGAACCAACCCCACCACGTCCCTGAGCTCTAAACTCGCTCAATGCAGTACGTTTAATATAGCCAAGATGCGAAATGGTAATAATCATTTCATCATCGGCATAAAAATCTTCCGGATTAAATTCTTCGGAAGAATACACAATCTGCGTACGACGTTCGTCACCATATTTTGCTTTTACTTCCAACAATTCGGTCTTGATAATTTCCATTTGCAAATCAACATTTGCCAGAATTTCTTTCAAGTGAGCTATTAAGTTCATCACTTCTTCGTATTCGGCACGTAGTTTATCTTGTTCCATGCCTGTAAGCTGACGCAAACGCATTTCTACGATAGCCCGCGACTGGATATCAGACAAACCAAAACGTTCCATCAAACGGGTACGCGCTTCATCAGGAGTTTTTGAGTCACGAATAATCTTGATTGCTTCATCCAGATTATCCAGAATAATCATAAAACCTTCCAGCAAGTGTGCACGCTTTTCAGCTTCGCCCAGTTCAAACTGTGTACGACGAACAACTACTTCGTGACGGTGTTCCACAAAATAATGGATCAGATCTTTCAGATTCAACATCCGTGGGCGACCATTCACCAAGGCAATATTATTTACGCTAAATGATGATTGCAGTGCCGTAAATTTAAACAGTTTGTTCAACACCACACTGGAGTTGGCTTCACGTTTTACATCTACTACAATACGCATTCCTTCGCGATCCGACTCATCGTTGATATGAGCAATGCCTTCTATCTTCTTATCGACTACCAAAGCCACTACAGCTTTAATCAGTTCTACTTTATTTACCTGATAAGGGATTTCATTAATGATAATTTTTTCGCGTCCCTGAGCATCTGTTTCAATTTCAACTTTCGAGCGAACGATAATACGCCCGCGTCCGGTTTCAAATGCTTCTTTTACGCCTGCATACCCCTGAATAATACCTCCGGTTGGGAAATCAGGCGCTTTGATATATTTCATTATCTCGGGAATCTCAATGTCATTATTCTCAATATAAGCAATAATTCCATCAACAACTTCCGTTAAATTATGTGGAGCCATATTCGTGGCCATACCCACCGCAATACCCGAAGAACCATTCACCAATAAATTGGGAATTCTCGTTGGCAATACAGTAGGTTCTTTCAGCGTATCATCAAAGTTTAATTGAAAATCAATAGTATCCTTGTTTATATCCACCAACATATCTTCGGCCAATTTGCGCAAGCGTGCTTCGGTATAACGCATAGCAGCGGGGCTATCGCCATCTACCGAACCAAAGTTACCCTGACCATCAACCAACGGATAACGCATAGACCAGTATTGAGCCATACGTACCAATGTTCCATAAATTGATGAATCACCATGCGGGTTATACTTACCCATTACTTCCCCAACAATTCTAGCAGATTTCTTATAGGGCTTATCGGAATTATTTCCTAATTCGTTCATTCCAAATAAAACCCTGCGGTGAACTGGTTTAAAACCATCACGCACATCGGGCAACGCACGCGAAACTATCACCGACATGGAATAATCGATGTACGAAGACTTCATTTCTTCGTCAATGTTTACCTTAATAATTCTGTCTTGATCAATCATCTATTTTTTAATTTTATTACTATCTAAAATATCGCACTAAAGTACTGCTTTTTCTCCGATTAGGCAAGCGTTTTTTTAAATAATTGCAGGGTTCCGGTCTCGGTAAAAGCAAGTAAAATCGGGTTCGTTCAGCGATGTTCGGGAACAAAGAAGAATTACTATTTTAATCCAGTATGCCACCGGTCACAAAACAACTATCAAACAATTTACTTTCAGGAAAATCGGATTTGAAAAGGCCATAAACCGAAGAACCTGAGCCGGACATGGAAGCATACACAGCACCCATACTATATAGCTCATCTTTTATCGCCCGGATAGCAGGATGTTTAGCAAAAACCGACTTTTCAAAATCATTTTTAATGCAGTATTTCCACTCTTCCATCGGCCTTTGAATTAATTCAGAGAGTGAAGTTTCAGGCTTCTCAGGTACAACCAACGAATAGGCATCAGGAGTTGACACATGAATATCGGGTTTCACCAATAACAGAAAGCAACCTTTCAACGATAACTTCAACGGAGTAAACACATCGCCTATTCCAGTGGCAAACACAGGTTTGTTTTTTATAAAGACCGGACAATCGGCCCCCAGCATAGCAGCCAGCTTTTCCATTCTTCGGGGAGTTATTTTCAGTTCGAACAATTCATTCAGGGTCTTTAGCATAAATGCTGCGTCCGAAGACCCACCGCCCAAACCGGCTCCAAAAGGAATTTGTTTGACAAGCGAAATGTCTACAGCCGGAAATTCGTATCCCGACCGAAGCAAATGATAAGCTCTGACGATAAGATTATCTTCCGGATCGCCATCGAGCCGAATACCCGACGAAGAAAAGCTGTAATCGGAACAAGTCTCGGATGGCGCAACCTCCAGCACATCGCTCAACCCAATGGGGTAAAAAACCGTTTCGATATTATGATAACCATCCGGACGACGTTCCACAACGTTCAGGCCGAGATTTATCTTAGCATTGGGAAAAACAACCATATCTGTTTTACTTTAAAATTTGGATATCAAAAGTAATGCTTTTATTTGAATTCAAAAAGCGCCACTTAGCCCCTGTTGTTGATAAGACGTTCATAAGATTCACTTGGGGTAATGAAAAATCTTTAGTACTTTTGAAACCATTTCCCTCAAATTATTCATTACACATTTTTAATCCTGAATTAAACTAAAGATGGCTGAAAAACGCAACTATACAAAAAAAACGACTGGCCCTGCTCCCATTCCTGCCAATGAATTCGGCAAACTTCCACCACAGGCTCCTGAACTTGAAGAAGCCGTACTGGGTGCAATCATGATTGAAAAAGACGCTTATTCACTCATCTCAGAAATACTAAAGCCCGAATGTTTTTACAAAGTAGCACATCAGAAAATCTTTGAAGCTATCACCACTCTGGTTATGCATCAGGAGCCGGTTGATATGCATACTGTAACCGAACAGCTTCGTAAGAATGGTAATATCGATGAAGTTGGCGGACCTTACTACATCACTCTGCTTACCGCCAAAGTATCGTCGGCAGCCCACCTCGAATATCATGCACGCATTATCACGCAAAAATTCCTGGCACGCGAGCTGATACGTATCTCTACCGAAATACAAACAAAAGCTTTCGACGACAAATCGGATGTGGATGACCTAATGCAAGAGGCAGAAGGAATGCTGTTTGAAGTATCGCAACGAAATCTGAAAAAAGATGTAACACAGATTAATCCGGTCATCGAAGAAGCTATTACCCGTATGCAAGCTGCCGCCGAAAAGCAAGGTACAAGTGGCGTACCTACAGGTTTCCATAGCTTGGATAAAATTACTTCAGGATGGCAAAAATCCGATCTGATTATTATGGCTGCACGTCCGGCAATGGGTAAAACTGCTTTTGTACTCTCGATGGCCAAAAATATGGGTGTAGATAATAATATCCCCGTTGCCGTGTTCTCACTCGAAATGTCAAACGTTCAGTTGGTAAACCGTTTAATACAGAATGTGTGCGAACTGGAAGGGGAAAAGGTAAAGAATGGAAGGCTCGATCCTGAGGAATGGAGTAAATTAGACCGCGATATTAAAGCACTCATCGATGCTCCAATCTATATTGACGATACACCTAGTTTGTCGGTTTTTGAACTCCGAAGTAAATCCAGACGTCTGGTAAAAGAACACAAGGTACAGTGTCTCATTATTGACTATTTACAGCTGATGAATGCAAGTGGCATGAGTTTCGGTAGTCGTGAGCAGGAAGTCAGTCTTATTTCGCGCTCATTGAAAGGGCTGGCGAAAGAATTAGACATCCCGATTATTGCTTTATCACAGTTAAATCGTGGTGTAGAAGGTCGTTCGGGGCTGGAAGGAAAGCGTCCGCAACTTTCCGATCTTCGTGAATCAGGGTCAATCGAGCAGGATGCCGATATGGTTTGCTTTATTCACCGTCCGGAATATTATCATCTTACCGAAGATGCACAGGGAAATTCATTGCTGGGAATTGCCGAGATTATTATCGCTAAACACCGTAACGGTGCCGTAGGTGATGTTCAATTGAAGTTTAAGGGTGAATATGCCAAGTTCATGAATCGAGATGATAAAGATAAAGACGATAATCCCTTTGGTTCAGGATACCAGGTTATATCATCCAAGATGAATGAAAGTGCAGGAGGTAGTTTTTACGGAGATGGAACAATAAGTACTCCCTCCAATTCAAATCCGTTAGGATCGGGGAGAAACGATGAAGTTCCGTTCTAATTCAAAACTTTTACAAGGTTCATTGTAGAAACATAAAAAATGCGGAGAGCTTAGGACTTCCGCATTTTTTATGTTTCGCAACCAATATCAAGAACGAACCTTTTCCAATTGCTGTGGATCGTGTTTGTATTTGAATACAATAGCAAACACAATGGCTACAAGCAAAGAATATCCGGCAAAAATAAACCACGATTTAGGCCATCCGGCAATATCAACCACCCATCCGGCAACATACGAGCCGATAAAAGCACCAAAACCATTAGTCATAATCATAAATACTCCCTGAGCACTGGAGCGAATAGATGAATCTGTTTCATTCTCAACGAAAAGCGAACCTGAGATATTAAAGAAATCAAATGCAACTCCATATACAATCATTGAAAGTACCAACATCCATACTCCACCACCCGGATTTCCAGTTCCAAGCAATGCAAATCGTAAAACCCAGGCAATCATACTTATCAGCATTACTTTCTTTATTCCAAATTTTCGCAAGAAAAATGGGATAAGAAGTATGCACAAAGTTTCGGAAGCTTGCGAAAGCGAAATAAGAATATTAGCATGCTCCACACCAAAAGTTCCTTTGTACAAAATATTCTTTCCAAAAAAGTTTGTGAGATAATCATTGGCAAAAGCATTTGTAATTTGGAGCGACATACCAAGCATCATCGAAAAAATAAAGAAAATAGCCATCTTCTTCTGCTTAAAAAGCGTAAAAGCCCGCAGACCCATATAATCAACCCAGGATCTTTTCTCAACATGCACATTAATATCACAGTTTGGCAAAGTAAATGAATAAACGCTCAGAACAAATCCCAATCCAGCAGACATGTACAATTGATATGAAGTTTGAGCATAGCCGAGTAAATCAACAATTATCATTGAAAAAATAAATCCAACAGTACCCCATACCCGAATTGGAGGGAAATCCTTGACGGTATTAAAACCACCTTTAGTCAAAGCATTGTAAGCAACTGAGTTTGACAATGCAATTGTTGGCATATAAAACATTACACTACATAAAATCAGTGAATATAACGTACTGTAGTCAGTCTGAGGCGCTGCAAACACCAAAAAAATTGCTGCCAGAAAATGACATATTCCCAACAACTTCTGCGCAGGTATCCAACGGTCGGCAATGATTCCCATAATTCCGGGCATAAATAACGAAGCAATGCCCATAGTTGCAAAGAAACTGCCGATTTGAAAACCTTCAAATTTTAAACTTCCACCCAAATATGCACCCAACGATATAAGCCATGCGCCCCAAATTGCATATTGGAGAAAATTCATAACTACAAGACGTAACTTTAATCCCATAATAATCCCATTTAGTATTTATCTTGCCAGCAACCGACAACTTATTAATAATTATATTTTATTTAAATTGGTTTTCCTTTTTATTGCATCTCTGATAGTTACAGCTAATTCATATTTTTCCTTACTAATAGCTTCTTCTAACATTTCTTCTAACGATTCCAATGAAAGTAAATCCATATCTGCATCAGATAGATCATCGGGTTCTCGGGATAAATTGGATTTGGAGGGTTCTTGAACAACAATCGGATCTATTTCAGTTCCAACAATATCAAGTATTTCGGATTTAATGAAAATAGGACAATCAGCACGAACTGCCAATGCAACCGCATCAGAGGTGCGGGCATCAATTATCATCACCTTATCGTCTTTTAGTATATGTAACTCCGAATAAAACACATCATTAATCATATCGTAAATCAGAACTTTCTGTAAGGTTGCCGCAAAAACATTCAGCAAACTTTTTATCAAATCATGCGTTAATGGTCGAGGTGATTTTTTATTATTCATTTTCAGAGCAATAGACTGAGCTTCTGGTTCCCCAATCATAACTGAAAACCGGCGATTTCCAAACTCTTCACTCAGCACAAGACCATACGTTCCCACAACAGTTTGATTGTAGACTAATCCGGTAATCGTCAACTTTATTTCGGAATTCATATATTCAATTAATATTTAGTAATTTGCAATCAATAATTAATATCTGTTTTTAAACCAAACAAGACTATTATTCCATTTTTTAACGGACAACAAATATAACAATATTTTTAAAAGGATAAACCATAATTAAACAAAACTTTGATGCAAAGCCTGCAAATGAATTCAGGAAGTTATTCCGGCATATTGGGATATTCATTTCTTTAATGTACTTTTGTTGAGCAAATAATAAAACATATGTTTAAAAAGTCGAACATACAGATAAAAAATAAACGGGCTACTTTCGATTATGAAATTACAGATCGATTTGTAGCCGGAATTCAACTATACGGAACTGAAATCAAATCAATCAGAGATGGTAAGGCTGGTTTGAACGATACCTATTGTACATTTATTGACGATGAACTTTGGGTGAGAAACATGCATATTGCCACCAACTTTTTTGGCACGTACAACAACCATGACGTGAGACGCGACCGTAAGTTATTGCTTAATAAAAGGGAATTAAACAAGCTAATGCGTGGAACTAAAGAAACGGGCAACACCATCGTTCCCACAAAATTGTTCATCAACGACAGAGGGCTCGCCAAACTAGAGATAGGCCTGGCCAAAGGAAAGAAAACCTACGATAAACGCCAAACTCTGAAAGAAAAAGAAGACAAAAGGAGCATTGATAGGGCCATGAAACAATAACCAGAAAGAGATCAAATTACTTTGATCTCTTTCTGGTTATAATCTTATGATGCTGTTGTTTGGAATACAAAAACCGTTTAATCTTTTGAGAAGCCGTTTTTTCAAAAGGTTCATCCATAATATCTATCCGTTTTATTTGCGAAACCTTGTTTAATTTTTCATTCAGTTCTTTCATAAAATTCTGTTTCCATATTTTATGTTTCTCTTTTTTATCCTCTATAACTGATTTAAAATGTTCAATTGTCCTTTCAAGTTCTTCAATATCCAGTAAAACCTTAGCTACCAAAAATCCATCTTCTTCTATCACCAGCGACTCCACCACCAGTTTATGTCCGTTTATCACGGTTTCAATATCTTCGGGATATATATTTTCACCACCGGCTCCAACAATGGTATTTTTCATCCGCCCTTTTATGTACAAACGATTATGAGAATCAAACCTGCCTAAATCGCCCGTTTTGAACCACCCATCCTCTGTCAACACTTCTGCTGTAGCTTCCGGATTTTTATAATAGCCCTGCATCACATTGGGTCCCTTAGCCCAGATTTCTCCAACGCCCCTTTTATCGGGATTATGGATCTGAAGCGAAACATCGGGCACTGCAAAGCCTGTGGATTGAAGTTTTGTCTGCTTCACACCGGCACCAGCCAGCAGTGGGGCTGTTTCTGTTAGTCCGTAACCAATGGCATACGGGAACTTAGCTTCTCTCATAAAACGCTCCACACGCGAATCGAGCTTGGCGCCCCCTATTCCAAAAAATTGTAGCCGCCCCCCAAATGTCTGGTATAATTTTTTCCCGGCAATACGGTGAATCAGCATCCGGAAAAACGGATTCTTATAAATCATTCGCTTAAATCTGTTCCCTGCAAATTTACTTTGAATTTGAGTCTTATATAACTTTTCCATGATAAGCGGGACTGAAAGCATCATGGTTGGACGTATCTTAGCTAAAGCCGGCATGAGTGCCGCAGCAGTGGGAGGTTTTTCCAGATAATATATAGCTGCGCCATACATCATTGGGTAAAGGAGTCCAATAGTATTTTCGTAAGTATGAGACAATGGAAGAAGAGACAAAAAAACATCTGTCTTCGAAATTGCATGAAATGCATGAGACTGCATGGCTGTAAAAGTCAAACTTTTGTGAGACAGCATAACACCTTTTGACCGTCCGGTAGTGCCTGAAGTATATATTATTGCTGCCAGATCATCCTCTTCGACAACAATGTTCTTCAACAGTTCTTTATTTACAGCCTGATCGGATACATTTCCACTCTGCAAACTCAAATTATCAACTAAAATTTTAGCTTGCAAAAATGGCCATTCCAGCCCTTCAATACGCGAGTTTAGACGCTCACTGACAAATAGGACCTTTGATTCTGAATGAATCATTACATTGTCAATCTCTTCGCGGGTAAAATCAGGTAAAATAGGAACAATAACCAAGCCCTTGGATACAACTGCAAAATAAGCAATTACCCAATTGGGCATATTATGGCTCAACAATGCCACCTTATCACCCTTATTCAATCCTAACGAAAACAACATTTCTGAAATTGTTTCCATTTTACGACCAAATTCAGCATAAGAAATAGGTTTTCCTTCTACAAAGGAAACGGAAGGCATTTTTCCGAAGTTTCTTATGGAGTAATTAATCAAAGATTGAAGCGTAAGCGGCTTCGGCTCTATCTTTTTATTCATGTACTATAGATTCTCAAAAAAAACCGGGCAAAGATAAGGCTTATAATTGAAAAAAGAGCGCATTTTAAACTTTGTTGTAGCTATGCTATGACTTGTATAAAATGAATATCGAAGGCCTTTTGTTCAGGTCCGGAACTTGTGTTTTCCATTCTTTCACAGTCTTGGTTTTGATGAACTCAGTTTCCAATGTAATATCAGCAGCAATGCAAAGACGGGTTGAAGGTTGACAGGCATGCAAAATATCATCAACCATTTTCATATTCCGGTAAGGAGTTTCTATAAATATTTGTGACTGATTTTCCGAATATGCTCTTGATTCCAGTTTTTTCAACGCTTTAATCCGTTCGGCTGGTTGAATAGGTAAATAACCTACAAAGGCAAAGCTCTGCCCATTAAAGCCCGAAGCCATAAGAGACAATAAAATAGAAGAAGGGCCCACAAGCGGAATCACCGAAAAATTATGTTTCTGAGCTATAGCCACCACATCGGCACCCGGATCGGCAATGGCAGGACAACCTGCTTCGGACAACACCCCCATATCATTTCCATCGAACATGGGTTTCAGAAATCCGCTCAGCTCCTCAGGAGAAGTATGCTGATTCAGAATAAAAAAGGTCAGACTGTCAATGTCAATTGACTGGTTCATCTTTTTCAAAAAACGACGTGCTGTGCGGACATCTTCCACAATAAAAAAACGTAGTGCTGAAACTATTTCAGTATTTTGTGCAGGCAAAATGCGATTAAAATCACATTCGCCAAGTGAAGTTGGAACCAGGTATAAGTTTGACATATTATTTAGTTCTTATTTTTTGTGCTTTTCAAAAAGCTGTAAGCAGTTACAAGTAAATAGTTACGAGTTACATGAGTATTTATCTGTATTTTTGCTTCCAGAAATTCTATAGCAATAGTTGCAAATTATTTTAAGTCTTCAGAAATTCTTTAGTCATGTTTTCGAAACGAATTATGCTTTCAAAAATTATTTAGTTGCATTTGCAAAGCATTTTAAACCTTCAGAAACTATTTAGCCCTATTTGCAAAACAAATTATACTTTCAGAAATTCTTTAGTTGCATTTACAAAATAAATCAGACTTTCAGAAATGCTTTAGCTATCTTTACGAAAATCTCACTGACTATTTTTCTATTTAGCTATATCGCTGAACTAGTCACCCATTTCAGCTTTTAAACGATCTACTTCTTCGTTCAAAATTTCCCATTCGTATATTTTCTGTTCCATTTCCCGCTGCATCTTCTGATAACGCTGTATAAAGTCATTATTGGAAGCATTCTCAGGCAACTCCAGTAACTTATCCATATCAGCTATTTCGGTTTCTAAGTTAGAAACTACTTTTTCAGCTTCTTCTACTGCTCTTTCGGCCTTCTTTATTTTTTTACTGAACTCCTTTCGGGCTTCGTAACTTAGCTTATTTTCAGACACCGGCTTTTCAGCCTGATCGGAAACCGATTTTGCTGAAGCCGTCATTTCCAGTTCGCGCAAGGTATCCATTTTCTTGTATTTCAGAAATTCGTAAATGCCACCCAAATGTTCTCTTACTTTCTTATTTCCGAATTCATACACTTTGGTTACCAGTCCGCTCAGGAACTCACGGTCGTGCGACACCACAATAACGGTTCCGTCGAAAGCTTTGATAGCCTC
>JAATGT010000259.1 GCA_015654525.1 Bacteroidales bacterium | reverse complement strand
GTTTGCCGTTTCGTAGGCATTATCGGTAAATAAATCCCATCCGCCAAAAACAATGTCATCTAAATTGGCCAATGATACAAAATCCTTGATGAGAGGGTTTTTTTTATCAGTTCTCTTACCCAGACGAATAGTTCCCATTTGAGTTAATGAACCGATAGGCTTTGAAAGTCCTTTTCTACTTGCTAAGACCCCTGCTATTAAAGTAGTGGCAACAGCACCCATTCCTGGTAGCAAAATACCAAGCTTTCCTTCTGCTTTTTTAATTTCTCTTTTCATTTTCTGATATTGTTGATTTTAAAAATCCTAATTAATTAATTAGGCTGTTTTTATTGTTTCATGTTTTGTGATTTGACTTTATAAATCATAGATGGTTTATTTTTCCATTGGATATTTAATATGGAGGTTTAATAGCTCTACTAATAAGCTATAAAGGAACACATTCTTTTTAGATGAGTCTTTTTTTTATAATTTTATTTGGTTAAAAGAGGAATATTTAACTTCTAAAATAGATTCTAATACTTTTGGTTTGTCAACCATTGATTGTATCAATCATTTGTTGACTTGAGTTATATCTTTTCTGAATTGCTTCTGATTTGATTCACTACCTTGTAAAAAGTGTTCATGTCTGCTTCTGTCAGACCCTCCTGAAGTTCCGTCATTAATTTAGCACCTATTTCGACATATTCCTTTAATGCTTTTTCTCCGTTTTTTGTCACCATAAGATAGTTCTTTCGCCTATCGTTTGCATCAACAACTCTTCTGACCAGATCTTTTTTTTCCAAGGAATCTATTAGTCTCAATATCGCAGACTTGTCTTTCCCTAAGATATAAGCCATATCTTTTTGTATAACATCATCTTCTTTTCTACTTATAGCATGAAGCAATCCAAACTCTTCAATAGTGAGCTTGATTTGTGCTTGTTCGCAGGTGCGTTTTTTTAATACCCGAAACATCTCACGTAGCATTTTTCCGACCTCCATTCCTAATGGTAAATTTCGTTCTTCCATTTTATTGATTTGATTACGTTGCAAAGATAAAATAAATAATTGATAATATCAACTATTGCAATGAGAATGTATTAATTTATTCAGTTTCGTTTGATTTTTGAATTGGTTTTCCCTTTCTGCAGTATGATTTTACATTTTCATATTAAAGTGTGAGAATTTTGAATATCAACTTTTAGAATGTAATTTTTTTGCAGAGTGAGTGTTTTTGCTGAACTGCACTTTTTATTGAAATAGATGCTGTTCTGGGATGTGTGATTTGATTTTGTGTTTGTAAATCTGTTTGTTTGTAGTTTACCTCTCGGTTTACCTTACAAATAAAATCAACAGAGAATCGAGTGGGAGAGGGTAGAAATAACTGGAATATGACATAAAATAAAGAAACACCATAGATCATTGATCTATGGTGTTTCTTATGCGTGGTACCACCAGGAATCGAACCGGGGACACAAGGATTTTCAGTCCTTTGCTCTACCAACTGAGCTATGGTACCATTTTCGCTTAGCGGGTGCAAATATACGGCGTTTTTTTGATTCTGCAAGTGGCTTTGCAAAATTTCGCGAAAAAAACAGGTCGAAATTGGTGTAGATAGGTATTAATACATTGATTTTTATTGATGTATTTATTGATGAAATTTTATGATAAAGTGTGATTACTGATATTTCTAGATCAGAGATCGGTGTAATTAACGATCATTGCTGCAAAATCCCAATTCATTATTCGTGTTTTTTGCGTATTTTTGCCAATCTAACTAATAAATAGAAGTAAATTACGAATGAATAATATCCGCAATTTCTGTATTATTGCTCACATCGATCACGGAAAAAGTACTTTGGCCGATAGATTATTGGAATATACCAATACCGTTGCTGGTAAAGAAATGCAAGCACAGGTTCTCGACAATATGGATTTGGAACGTGAACGTGGTATAACCATTAAGAGTCATGCTATTCAAATGAGTTACAAACTTAATGGTGAAGAATATGTTTTTAATTTGATTGACACCCCGGGGCATGTTGATTTTTCGTATGAAGTATCGCGATCCATTGCGGCTTGTGAAGGCGCTTTGTTAATTGTAGATGCTACTCAAGGAATTCAAGCTCAGACTATTTCTAATCTTTATATGGCTATCGAACATGATCTGGAGATTGTTCCGATTATGAATAAAATGGATATGGATAATGCTATGCCCGAAGAGGTTGAAGATCAAATTGTAGAATTGTTGGGCTGTAAACCGGACGAAATTATTCGTGCTAGCGGTAAGACGGGTATGGGGGTTGCTGAAATTTTGGAAGCTATTGTACATCGTATCCCTGCACCAAAAGGTGATCCAGAAGCTCCGTTGCAATGTTTGATTTTTGATTCTGTTTTTAATTCGTTCAGAGGGATTATTGCTTACTTTAAAATAGTAAATGGTACTATCAATAAAGGTGATCTAGTAAAGTTTGTAAATACGGAGAAAGAATATTCTGCGGAAGAAATCGGAATTCTGAAGCTCGAGATGTCTCCCACTAAAAGTCTGAGTGCAGGAAATGTAGGATATATTATTTCTGGAATAAAAACTTCGAAAGAAGTAAAAGTTGGCGATACTATTACGCATGTGAGGCGTCCTTGTCCAAAATCTATTGAGGGCTTTCAGGAAGTAAAGCCTATGGTTTTTGCCGGAGTTTATCCTATCGAAACTGAAGACTTTGAAGATTTGCGCTCATCTATTGAAAAATTACAACTGAATGATGCTTCTCTGACTTTTGAGGTAGAGTCGTCTGTGGCGTTAGGTTTTGGCTTCCGCTGTGGCTTTCTTGGTATGTTGCATATGGAAATTATTCAGGAGCGTCTGGACCGTGAATTTGATATGAATGTGATTACCACGGTGCCGAATGTTTCGTATAAAGTTTATACTAATAACGGTGATTTGATTGAAGTGCATAATCCATCTGGATTGCCTGATATCATGGCTATTGATCGGATTGAAGAACCATATATTCGCGCGTCTATCATCACCCGAACCGATTATATCGGGCAAATAATGACACTTTGCCTCGGTAAGCGTGGAGAATTGGTGAAACAAAATTATATTTCGGGAAATCGAATGGAGCTATTGTATGATTTGCCACTTGGCGAAATAGTATTCGATTTTTATGATCGGTTAAAAAGTATTTCAAAAGGCTATGCATCATTTGACTATCACATGAATGGATTTCGTCCGTCTAAGTTGATCCGGCTGGACATTCTTTTGAACGGTGAGCCGGTGGATGCACTTTCGTGTTTGATCCATGTTGATAATGCAGTTCCGCTGGGAAAACGTATGTGTGAGAAATTAAAAGAACTCATTCCTCGTCAGCAATTTGATATTGCCGTGCAAGCAGCAATCGGAGCTAAGATTATTTCGCGAGAAACAATTAAAGCTGTTCGTAAAGATGTAACCGCAAAATGTTATGGAGGTGATATTAGTCGTAAACGCAAATTACTGGAAAAACAGAAAAAGGGAAAAAAACGAATGAAACAGATAGGCAATGTTGAGGTTCCTCAGAAAGCTTTTTTAGAAGTGCTTAAATTGGATTAGATGACAATGTAAACAGATTGCAATCGAGAATATTGATTATATAGTCTATTCTATAATTGCTGTAATACCTTCTTTTGTTGCAAAATATAGGATAATATTTTTTGAATATAAGAAATAGTTTTATTTGAAACTATTTTTTTTGAACTGAATTTTAAAGTTTTTTATACATGAAATCACGTAAAAACGGGAATTATATGTGTACATTTGCGGCGTAAAATTTAGAAACTAATAAAAGTAATCAATTACCAAAACGCTATAAATCTATGTCAGAGTTAATTGGACATATTTCACAAATTATTGGCCCAGTGGTCGATGTTTTCTTTGATTTGAAGGGAACAGATGAAGTGAAATTACCTGCCATTCACGATGCGTTGAGCATCGACTGTGGAAATGGGAAAGAACTGATTGTTGAGATTCAACAACATATTGGTGAAAATACGGTCCGTACGGTGGCCATGGATACAACAGATGGACTTCGTCGTGGTTTGAAAGCCGTGGCATTGGGTGCTGCTATTTCTATGCCAGTTGGCAATCAAGTGAAAGGGCGCTTGATGAATGTAATCGGTGATTCCATTGATGGTATGAAATTGTTGGATAAGAAAGGTGCTTACCCTATTCATCGTGAGCCTCCGAAGTTTGAAGATTTGACTACCAGTCAGGAAATCCTTTCAACAGGTATTAAGGTAATTGATTTGCTTGAACCATATTCAAAAGGAGGTAAAATTGGTCTTTTTGGAGGTGCTGGTGTAGGTAAAACAGTCTTGATTCAAGAACTAATCAATAATATAGCTAAAGGACATAATGGTTTTTCTGTTTTTGCAGGTGTCGGTGAGCGTACTCGTGAAGGTAACGATTTACTTCGTGAAATGATTGAATCAAACGTAATTCGTTATGGCGATGAGTTTAAAAAAAGTATGGAGGAGGGCAACTGGGATTTATCCAAGATTGATTATTCAGAAGTAGAAAAATCGCAAGTTACCTTGGTGTTCGGACAAATGAATGAACCGCCTGGAGCACGTTCTTCGGTGGCTCTTTCAGGTTTGACTGTAGCTGAATCTTTTCGTGATGGTGATGGCGAGGGTGCTGGACGTGATATCTTGTTTTTTATTGACAATATTTTTCGTTTCACACAGGCAGGTTCTGAAGTATCTGCTTTGCTTGGGCGTATGCCTTCGGCAGTTGGTTACCAACCTACATTAGCGAGCGAAATGGGAGCTATGCAGGAACGTATTACTTCTACTAAAAACGGTTCCATCACTTCTGTGCAGGCTGTATATGTGCCTGCTGATGATTTGACTGATCCAGCTCCAGCTACAACGTTTTCGCATTTGGATGCCACTACGGTGCTAAGTCGTAAGATCTCTGAACTTGGTATTTTTCCTGCTGTTGATCCGTTGGAATCTACATCACGAATTCTTGACCCGTTAGTTGTTGGTGAAGACCACTATAATACAGCTCAACGAGTAAAACAAATTTTACAAAGAAATAAAGAACTACAAGATATTATTTCCATTCTTGGTATGGAAGAATTGTCGGAAGAAGACCGTTTGGTTGTAACCCGTGCTCGTAAAGTGCAACGTTTCTTGTCTCAACCGTTTTATATGGCTGCACAATTTACCGGACAACCCGGAGTGATGGTGCCAATTGAAGAGACTATTCGTGGATTTAAGATGATTCTGGATGGCGAGTTGGATTACCTTCCTGAAATGGCATTTTTAAGTGTTGGAACTATTGATGAAGCCATTGCGAAAGGTCAGAAATTAATTGAACAATCGAAAAAATAAGCACATGAAGCTTGAAATAATCACTCCAGAACAAATATTCTTTTCAGGTCAGGTGACTTCCGTGTCGTTACCTGGAACAAGAGGATTGTTTACAGTATGGGAAAATCATGCTCCACTTATTTCCTCCTTGGTAAAGGGTAAAATCAGTTTTACAGCTGATGAAAAAGAAACGGAGTTAAGTGTCGATAGTGGTTTTGCTGAGATAAGTAATAATGTTGTTACTGTTTGTCTGGAATTAGTGAATGAAAAAGCTTAAACAACATTTAATCATTTTACACACAGCAGCGTTACTCTTGAGTGGCTGGGGTGGTTGGTGGTTGATGCAGGCGTTTTTTCCTGTTTATTATTTTGCGTGGTATCCGTATATTCCGGCTTTCTTTTTGTTTGTTGGTATTATTTTTATTTCAGTTTTGGATAATGTGAAGAGAATGAATCCGCGTAAATCGGTGAATTTATATATGTTATTACGTTTTTCAAAAGTGCTTGCGAGCTTGATCTTTGCCGGTATTTATTTCTTTGCCGTAAAGGTTCAATTGCGTGAATTTGGTATTGTATTTATTTCATTTTATTTGTTATATCTAACTTTAGAAACCTATTATTTCTACTTAACAGAAAATGAAATTAAAAAGAATAAAGTAAATGAGTAGCTTCCATAAAATAATCAGTTTTATTGTCATTTCCCTATTTCTGTTGGCTTCACCTGTCTCGGCCAATGCTCCTGCTTCTGCTACAGCTCCGGAAAAAGAATCTTTTGATGTTAAGTCATTTATTCTTGAACATGTGGGCGATTCGTATACTTGGCATGTAACTAAATGGGGTGACACCGAAATGTCAGTTCCACTTCCGATTATTGTATATAGCCATACTACCGGATGGCATGTGTTTTTATCTTCTGTTTTCCATGAAAAGACGGAATACGAAGGATTGTCTATAGCTGCTGATGGAAAAAATAAAGGTAAAATTGTAGAAAAAGATGCTGCTGGAAACGAAATTCGTCCTTTCGATATTTCCATTACTAAGGTCGCGTTTGCATTATTGTTTAATAGTCTATTACTGATAATCATTATAATGGCAGTTGCCCGATCTTATAAGAAAGATAGCTTTGAATCCAAAAAAGGTTTTGTTGGATTTATGGAGCTGTTTATAATGAACATAAACGACGAGGTTATCAAACCTGGAATCGGGAAAGATTACAAGCGATATGCTACTTACCTGTTGACGGTTTTTTTCTTTGTCTTTATCAATAATCTAATGGGGTTAATCCCCATTTTTCCTGGGGGTGCAAATGTTACAGGCAACATAGCTATTACATTTGTACTAGCAATTATAACTTTTATAATTGTCAATCTGTCTGGCTCTAAAGAGTACTGGAAAGAAATACTTTGGCCTGAAGTACCGCTTTGGTTAAAAGCTCCTATTCCGATCATGCCAGTCATTGAAATTGTAGGTATATTTACGAAGCCATTTGCATTGATGATTCGTCTTTTTGCCAATATGATAGCCGGACACTCTATTGTGTTAGGATTAACTTGCTTGATTTTTGTTACAGTGAGCATGGGGCAGGCAATGAATACCAGTATGACAGTTGTTTCGGTAATTATGACTTTGTTTATCAATATTGTTGAACTATTGGTCGCTTATATTCAGGCTTATATCTTTACGATGTTATCGGCTGTGTTTATCGGGTTGGCAAGGATTGAACCGCATCATGTTCCTGAAAAAGTAAAAGAATAAAATAGAACTTCTGATTAACTTTAGTAAAAAGGGTTCAAAAGATATTATTATAAAATTAAATCATTATAAACTAGGTTTTTAATCTCCTGCGCGGGTTTAAGAACATAAATATTAAAATTATGTTACTGACAGTTTTATTACAAGCAGCCGCCGGTGCTGCAGGTTTGGGGAAATTAGGTGCTGGTATTGGTGCAGGTCTTGCAGCCATTGGAGCTGGTATTGGAATTGGACAAATTGGTGGTTCTGCCATGGACGGAATTGCCCGTCAGCCCGAGATAGCTGGTGATATTCGTATGAATATGATTATTGCAGCTGCTCTTGTTGAAGGTGTTGCCTTATTCGCCGTTGTAGTTTGCGGTTTTATTCTTTAATTTTAGTTCAAAGTCAAAGATCTAAAAGACAAAAGTCTGTTGATGTAAAATTGATTGACAATTATTGATTGCCAATTGTAAATTTATGAATTATGTCGTTATTATTGCCTGATTCCGGTTTGTTATTCTGGATGCTTCTTTCATTCGGAATAGTTGCTTTTATCCTTGTAAAATATGGCTTTCAAGTTATTATTAAGATGGTGGAAAGTCGCAAAACGTATATCGACGAGTCATTGCTCGTTGCTAAACAAGCCTATGAGCAAATGGCTGTTGTAAAAGCCCAAGGTGAAGTTATTGTGGAAGATGCACGTCGGGAACAGGTTAAAATCATGAATGATGCAGCTCAGACCCGCGATTTGTTAATTAAGGATGCCAAAGAAAAGGCTGGTCTCGAAGCTGTAAAGTTGATAGAAGAAGCCAGAAAACAAATTCTGATTGAGAAAGAAGATGCAATTCGTGATATTCGCCGCCAGGTAGCCGAACTATCTGTTGATATTGCCGAAAAAGTTCTTCGCGGACAACTGGAAAAGAAAGATGAGCAAATGGATATGATTAACCGATTGCTCGACGAAATCAATATTTCTAAATCATAATCCTTCATGAATACAGGACTCATACCGGTTCGTTATGCTACTGCCTTATTGGATTTTGCCAATGTAAGCGGGGATCAGGATCGTGTTTATAACGAGATAAGAGCTGTTTCTCAGAGTTATTTTAAATTCAATGAACTGAGAACGGTACTTGATAATCCCGTGCTGGCAAAAGCCGAGAAGCGGAAAATAATTATTCTTTCGGCTGGGGGCAATGTTAGTCGGCCATTCGAAAGATTTGTGGATTTGTTGTTGGAGAATAATCGTGAATTTCATTTACTTTCTATTGCGTTGAAATACATTGATTTGTTTAGAAAACAGAAGGATATTCATTATGGAAAGCTGACAACGGCTTCACCGGTTGATGATGCTGTTGAAAAACGATTGGTAGCCATGGTTGAAAATACCACCGGAGGAAGTATAGAGATGGAGAAAATAATTGATCCTGATATTTTGGGTGGGTTCATGTTCGAAGTGGATTTTGTACGCTGGGATGCCAGTATCTCAGGTCAACTGCGCAGGATTAAGAAAGATTATATTGAGAGAAATAAAAAAGTTGTGTAAACAATTAATAATTGCACTTATCAAGACTGTAGATTTTAAATGATAAATCTTGAGTAATGCTTTTATAGAATAATAAATTGTGAATTATTAATTATATATTATTAATTAAATAAGAGATGTCTGATAATATTAAGGTGAGCGAAGTATCTGAAATACTTCGGATGCAACTCGAAGGAATTGACACCAGTGTTCAGTTTGACGAGGTCGGCACTGTGCTGCAGGTTAGCGATGGTGTGGTTCGTATATATGGATTGCGCAATGCTGAAGCCAATGAATTGTTGGAGTTTGAGAACGGAATCAAAGCCATCGTGATGAATTTGGAAGAAGACAATGTTGGAGCTGTATTGCTTGGACCTACCAGCCAGATAAAAGAGGGGTATACTGTAAAACGAACTAAGCGTGTTGCTTCTATCAATGTTGGTGAAGGAATGCTTGGACGTGTTATTAATCCGCTTGGTGAACCTCTTGATGGAAAAGGAAAAGTATCTGGTGAAATGATCGAAATGCCCCTCGAACGTAAAGCTCCCGGCGTAATTTACAGACAACCGGTGAATCAGCCTCTTCAAACAGGTCTGAAAGCTGTAGATGCTATGATCCCAATCGGACGCGGACAACGTGAGTTGATCATCGGTGACCGTCAGACAGGTAAAACGAGTGTTGCAATTGATGCAATTATTAACCAAAAAGCAAACTTTGACGCAGGTGATCCTGTGTATTGTATTTATGTAGCTATTGGTCAGAAAGGTTCTACCGTTGCTTCTATTTTAAATACTCTAGAGGAACACGGTGCTATGGAATATACAGTAATTGTATCTGCCACAGCTTCAGATCCTGCTGCCTTACAATATTATGCCCCATTTGCCGGTGCATCTATCGGCGAATTTTTCCGTGATACCGGTCGTCATGCCTTGGTTGTTTATGATGATTTATCGAAACAGGCTGTGGCTTATCGTGAGGTTTCGCTGATTCTACGCCGTCCTTCTGGTCGTGAGGCTTACCCTGGAGATATTTTTTACTTACACTCTCGTTTGCTCGAACGTGCTGCCCGTGTGATTTCTCAACAAGAAGTGGCCGAACAGATGAATGATTTACCCGAAAGTTTAAAGGGAAGAGTGAAAGGTGGTGGTTCATTAACTGCTTTACCTATTATTGAAACTCAAGCCGGTGATGTTTCTGCTTATATTCCAACGAATGTGATTTCAATTACCGATGGTCAGATTTTCCTTGATACTGACTTATTCAATCAGGGTAACCGTCCGGCAATTAATGTAGGTATCTCGGTTTCGCGTGTGGGTGGTAATGCTCAGATCAAAGCCATGAAAAAAGTGGCCGGTACATTGAAAATGGATCAAGCACAATTCCGCGAGCTTGAAGCATTTACCAAGTTTGGTGGTGATATGGATCCTGTAACTGCGATGACCATTGATAAAGGGCAAAAAAACACCCGCTTGCTTGTTCAACCCTTGCACGAAACACTGTCGGTTGAAAAACAAGTAGCAGTTCTGTATTGCGGAACACACGGTTTGTTGGCTAATGTACCATTGACCAAAGTTCAGGAATTTCAAAAGGAATTTTTGATGGTGCTGGAATTGTCTCATCAGGCCGATGTGTTTGATGTTTTGAAAAAAGGAATTATCAACGATGAGGTGACTTCTATTATTGAAAAGGTTGCCGCAGAAGTAGCAAAAAGAATTTCAGTAACTAAATAAGTAGTTAAAAGTAAATAGCTACAAGTTACAAGATCGTTTATCTGGATTTTGCTTTCAAAAGACAGATCATTAAATAGTATTACTTAGTAGCTAGCTGTCTGAGTTTTCTAAGGAGGACTTAAATGCTTTGTATTTAATTGTGGATTATGCATTCTTAATTGTGCATTAAAAATATGGCTTCATTAAAGGAAATAAAATCGCGTATTCAGTCAGTCCAGTCGACTCAGAAGATTACATCGGCAATGAAGATGGTGTCTTCGGCTAAGCTGCGTAAAGCGCAAAAGACCATCGAGAATTTCTTCCCGTATGAGCAACGATTGACTAGTTTACTGAATAATTTTTTAAGTGCTGAAGAAGACAATGCTTCTGCTTTTTCTGAAATAAGGGAAGTAAAGCGTGTTGCCATTGTTGTATTTTCTTCAAACTCGAGTTTGTGCGGAGGATATAATTCTAATGTAGCAAAATTGTTGGCACATGCTGTCGAAAAGTATCAAAATCTGGGACGCGAGCATATATTGATTTTTCCAGTGGGAAAAAAAGTAGCCAAGGTTAGCCGTAAACTGGGCTTTGAACCCGATACTAATTTCGATGATATTGCTGATAAACCCAGTTATTCGGGCATCTTGAGTTTAGCCGATGATTTAATTCAGATGTTTCAGGATAAAAATATTGATAAAGTAGAATTGATATATCATCATTTTGTAAGCAAAAGTTCGCAGGTATTGACTGAAGAAACCTTGTTGCCTATTCAGCTCAAACCGGATGAAAAAGGAAAGGTTGCACTTGATTATATTGTGGAACCCGACCGTGAAACAATTATTGGCGAATTGATTCCGAAAGTGCTTCGTCTGAAAATATATACAGCTTTACTAGACTCTAATGCTTCGGAGCATGCAGCCAGGACTATAGCCATGCAAATGGCAACCGATAATGCTACAGACTTGTTGCAGGAATTGTCATTGCAGTATAATAAATCCCGTCAGCAAGCTATTACTAATGAATTGCTCGATATTGTGGGCGGTTCATTTGGACAAAACTAATAAAAGGCTATCTTGTATTCGGAAGGGCTGCGAATTTTCGCAGCCTTTTTTGTTGGTGCGTGCTTGTGAAGAACAAATGACTGAATTCACAAGAATTATATATGGTTCTTTTGGATTGAATGCAGCTGAAATAAAACAATCTTACATTTGTATAACAATACATAAACCATATAAGTTAAATAAAATTAAATATTTTGCTATCTGAAAGATATTTATAATATTTGCACAATCATTTGTTATGCATACATATAGCACTTGGAAAATGAAGGTAAGGTCGCAAATGACATTATATTGATGGTTATAGTAGAACTCGTTTTAATGACAGAGGTTACTCTGATTGATGGGTCCTGAAAAGAACTGAATAACTTTCAATAAAGAATGAAATACAAAAACGAACGCATATTTATTAAACTATATTAGCTTAAGACAAACTGAAAGTATTAAATTGATTAACCTTTTGAACTTATCTCTAGCATAGAGCTAAGATAGACGAACCATAGAGCTAAGATAGAGACTGAAATTATCAACAATTGACGTTTAATTACTAAAAAATCTAAAAATGGCAGAATCAAAAAACAATGTAATCACACATGGTTTGAGTGGCAAATTAGGTGATTTAATCGTATTCCGTAACCGGAATGGTAAAACTATTGTAGCTAACAAACCTCGCGCAAGGACAGGAAATATGTCCGAAGCTCAAAAGGAGCATGTTAATCAATTTCAGGAAGCAGTATTGTATGGAAAAAGTGTAATGGTCGATCCTGCGATGAAGGCAGTGTATGAACCAACTGTAGACGAAGGGCTGACTGTTTATAATGTAGCTATAGCCGATTTCTTTCATGCACCAGAAATTAAAAAAATTGACGTTAGTAGATATACCGGAAAAACAGGAAGTATTATTAAGGTAGAAGCTACTGATGATTTTAAAGTAAAGGAAGTGAGTGTCGGTATTTTCAATGCTGATGGTTCCGAAGTAGAACATGGTTCTGCTCTATTATCAGCAAACGGTATCGATTGGATTTATACCGTAACTACTGAAAATACTTCCTTGGCTGGTGACAAAATAGTGGTACAAGCCAGTGATCTGCCCGGACACACTACTTTGGGCGAAAAAGTACTCTGAGATAGACCAGTTAGCTGGGTTTTGAGTGAAAAATGCTGTAACTTACATTTAGGTGTAAGTTGCAGTTCTTTTTTTGACAACAAAAGTATCAATGACTTTGATATATAAATAAGAACCTCATTTGGAGCACAGGACCGAAAAAATGGTGCTCTTCTCCGTAATGTTTATGTGTTTTATTGTTAGGATATTATATTCTTTGCGAAATAATATATTTTATTTAAAATCTCAGTTTTTAATAGAAATGAAAATATTTATATTCTACCTATTGTCTATTAAAATATTATGCTTATCTTTGCAACCCATTTTGGACAAAAACCAAAGGGATATAAATAAAGCAGTTAAAGTTATTAAAAACAAAGTAAAATGCCTACAATTCAGCAATTAGTTAGAAAAGGAAGAGCAGAACTCATCGACAAAAGCAAATCACCAGCGTTGGATTCATGTCCACAACGTCGCGGTGTTTGTGTGCGTGTGTATACTACTACTCCAAAAAAACCGAACTCGGCAATGCGTAAAGTAGCTCGTGTGCGTTTGACTAACCAAAAAGAAGTGAATGCTTACATTCCGGGCGAAGGACACAACTTACAAGAACACTCTATCGTAATGGTTCGTGGTGGTCGTGTAAAAGACCTTCCGGGGGTACGTTATCACGTGGTTCGTGGAACACTCGATACAGCTGGCGTAAGTGGTCGCACACAACGTCGTTCGAAATATGGAGCAAAACGTCCAAAAGCAGGAGCTGCAGCCGCTAAAGGTGCACCAGCCAAGGGTGGAAAAAAGAAATAAGTAGAATACATAAATCTGAATAGGCTTACTTAAGCCGAAACAAATTTCAATCTCCTTTCAAAAAAGAAACTAACAAAATCAAGTTTAAACACTTGTTTGCGTTTTAAGGTAGCAGATGAAAGGTTGAGTAAATGACTCGGAGGAGTCGTTGAAGTAAGACTAAAGCAACCAAAAAAACAAAAACGGAAATTTTTAAGTAAAATGAGAAAATCGAAACCAAAAAAGAGGGTCGTATTACCTGATCCGGTTTTCAATGAATCAATGGTGACAAAATTTGTCAACCACTTGATGTATGATGGCAAGAAATCTACTGCCTTCGACATTTTCTATTCCTCGCTCGAAACTGTGAAAAGCAAGCTTCCGAACGAAGAAAAATCCCCACTTGAAGTTTGGAAAAAAGCCCTTGAAAATATCACTCCACTAGTAGAAGTAAAATCTCGTCGTGTGGGTGGTGCAACATTCCAAGTTCCTACCGAAATCCGTGCTGATCGCAAGGAATCAATTTCAATGAAAAATCTTATATTGTATTCCCGCAAACGTGGAGGACGTTCGATGGCTGATAAGTTGGCTGCCGAAATCGTTGACGCTTTTAATAACCAGGGTGGTGCTTTCAAACGTAAGGAAGATATGCACCGCATGGCCGAAGCGAACCGCGCATTTGCTCACTTTAGATTTTAATTGACAGTAAATCATAAACAGAAAATCAGAGTTATCAAATGGCTAAAGGAGATTTAAGTTATAATAGAAACATTGGTATCATTGCGCATATCGACGCTGGAAAGACAACAACTTCTGAGCGTATTTTGTTCTACACAGGTTTGACACACAAAATCGGTGAAGTTCATGATGGAGCTGCCACTATGGACTGGATGGAGCAAGAGCAAGAACGTGGTATAACCATCACGTCTGCTGCAACAACTACCTGGTGGACTTATGAAGGTGATAAATATAAAATTAATTTGATTGACACTCCGGGACACGTTGACTTTACAGTTGAGGTGGAACGTTCATTACGTGTTTTGGATGGTGCTGTGGCAACATTCTCTGCCGTTGACGGTGTTGAACCACAGTCTGAAACGGTTTGGCGTCAGGCTGATAAATATAATGTTCCCCGTATTGGCTTTGTAAATAAAATGGACCGTTCGGGAGCCGACTTCTTTGAAGTTGTTCGTCAGGTAAAGGAACTTCTGGGAGCAAGACCATGCCCTATCCAGATCCCTATCGGAGCAGAAGAAAATTTTAAAGGTGTCGTGGATTTGATAACCATGAAAGCTATTTTATGGCACGACGAAACCATGGGTGCTGAATATGAAATTGATGAAATTCCGGCTGACTTATTGGAAGAAGCTCAACAGTGGAGAGATAAAATGCTCGAAATTGTAGCTGAATTTGATGATGTCTTGATGGAAAAGTATTTTGATGATCCTACCACTATCACGGTAGATGAAATCAAAGTAGCTATTCGTAAAGCAACGCTTTCAATGGATATCAACCCAATGATTTGTGGTTCGGCTTTCAAAAATAAAGGTGTGCAGACTATGCTTGATGCAGTTTGTGCTTACCTTCCAAGTCCGTTGGATACACCCGAAACAGAAGGTTTTGATCCACGCGATCCGGAAAAAAAGATTGTACGTCACCCGGATGCTGCTGAGCCATTATGTGCTTTGGCATTTAAAATTGCAACCGACCCTTATGTTGGACGTTTGTGTTTCTTCAGAGTTTATTCAGGTAAATTAGAAGCTGGTTCGTACGTTTACAATACTCGTTCTGGAAAGAAAGAGCGTATTTCACGTATTTTCCAAATGCACTCCAACAAACAAAACTCTGTTGAATTAATTTCAGCCGGTGATATAGGTGCGGGAGTTGGATTTAAAGATATTCGTACTGGTGATACGCTATGTGATGAAAATAAACCAATTACTATCGAATCAATGGACTTTCCTAAACCTGTTATCGGTATTTCTATTGAGCCTAAGACTCAAAAAGATCTTGATAAATTAGGAATCGGCTTGTCAAAGTTGGCTGAAGAAGATCCTACTTTTACGGTTCATACGCAGGAACAATCGGGTCAGACTATTATTAGTGGTATGGGTGAACTTCACCTCGAAATCATTATTGATCGTCTGAAGCGTGAGTTCAATGTGGAATGTAATCAGGGACGTCCTCAGGTAAACTACAAGGAAGCTATTACACAAACTGTTCAATTGCGCGAAACATATAAAAAACAATCTGGTGGACGTGGTAAGTTTGCCGATATGATTGTGAAAGTTGAGCCAATGGATAAAGACTTTGAAAGTGGACCATTACAATTTGTAGATCAGGTTAAAGGTGGTAATATTCCTAAAGAATTTATCCCTTCAATCCAAAAAGGATTTGCTAATGCAATGAAAAATGGTGTGTTGGCAGGATTCCCATTGGATAATTTGAAAGTTACGGTTCTTGATGGCTCGTTCCATGCGGTTGACTCGGATCAATTGTCATTCGAAATTTGTGCATCTCTGGCTTATAAGTCGGCTTGTGCAAAAGCAAAACCAGTTCTTTTGGAACCAATCATGAAAATGGAAGTGGTTACACCGGAAGAAAATATGGGTGATGTGATCGGTGACTTAAACAAACGTCGTGGTCAGGTAGAAGGTATGGAGACCAGCCGTTCTGGCGCTCGTGTTGTAAAAGCTAAAGTTCCACTTTCTGAAACATTCGGATATGTAACAGCTTTGCGTACGATCAGTTCTGGCCGTGCAACTTCTTCTATGGAATTCGATCACTATGCTGAAGTTACTAATTCAATCGCGAAAGAGGTTGTTGCAGAAGCTAAGGGTAAAGTTGAACTTCTATAATTTATTAAGTATTGAAAAATGATAATTGTTGGATTTTCGGATAGTGAATGACTCTTATCCGAAAATTCAAACAATTTATAGAAATAAACAAATATAAAACGACAATGAGTCAAAAAATCAGAATTAAATTGAAATCTTACGATCACAATTTGGTTGATAAATCAGCTGAGAAAATCGTAAAGACTGTAAAGGCTACAGGAGCAGTCGTGAGTGGTCCAATTCCACTTCCTACTCACAAACGTATTTTTACTGTAAACCGTGCTACTTTCGTAAACAAAAAGTCACGTGAACAATTTGAACTTTCATCTTACAAACGTCTTATTGACATTTACAGCTCAACCAGCAAAACTGTTGATGCTTTGATGAAACTAGAATTGCCAAGTGGAGTAGAAGTAGAAATTAAAGTGTGATAAGTCTTAGTCTATAAAGAATAAGAAAAATTACAACTAAATTAAATCAATAAACATGACTATTCCCCCAATGATTGGGGTTAGGGGTCTATAAACAACAATTGAAATGCCAGGATTATTAGGAAAAAAAATCGGAATGACATCCGTTTTCAGTGCCGATGGTAAAAATGTACCATGCACTGTTATCGAAGCAGGTCCTTGTGTTGTTACTCAAATTAAATCGGTTGATACCGATGGCTATGAAGCTGTACAGGTAGGTTTTCAAGTGAAAACCGATAAGCACACAAACAAAGCCGAGCAAGGTCGCTTTAAAGCAGCCGGAGTAGCACCTCAAAGACACTTGGTTGAGTTCAAAGGATTCGAAACTGAATTCAAATTAGGTGATGCTATCACCTGCGAAATTTTTGAAGCAG